>CAZNWX010000182.1:0-4993 GCA_964576415.1 uncultured Magnetovibrio sp.
ACCTAGTTCCTTATACATTTTCGCCAACGGTCCCTTCACCGCCGCGCCACCTACGAGAGGGCTGCCCGCGATCACCGGTGCCACCCAGGCCACCAGGGCAGCACGGACACGAGGAACAGACAGGATCGGTTCGATACTCACGAATGGGTTCGATGGACACATTACAACGGCCTGCAGATCCGGATTGGCTAATGTATCAATTATTGAAGGTGATGGCTGTGCTCCGGTTGCGCCATCATATATGAAACCGGAAATTCGGGGCTCACAGCGCTCTTCGACGAAATAGTTCTGAAATGGCAACCGACGACCGTCCACCGTTTCGACTATCGTCCGAACCGATTGATCACTCATGGGCCACCCATGAGCTTGAATTCCGAAGGCCGCAAAAAACTGCGCGGTGATATCACTCAGTTTAGCACCGTTGTTCAGCAGCTCGGTCCGCCGAACGTGCAAGGCCAAATCACCATCCCCCAGATTGAACCATGCCGATCCGCCTATCCTCTTTGTCTGCTCCATGAAAGACCAGGTCTCACCGGCCCGGCCCCATCCCAGATGTTCATTGCTCTCGCCGGCGAGCGTGTACATGACCGTATCCACGTCCGGCGATACATGCAGTCCCATATGCTCAAGATCATCCCCTGTGTTGAGCGCGATCGCCAGACGCCATGGCGCCAGTTCGTGGTATAGCCCCAGCACCAATTTCGCGCCGCCGATGCCACCGCTCATAGCGAGAACCGACGGCGCTGTATCATGGACATCAATCATAAGTTTCTGGAACGACCTTCATTTTAGACAGCGTATTCTGCCATCAAGTCGCGATAACCATCCAGATGCGCGTCAACATCCGTCGGCTGATGAGCTGGTGCGACCGTCCCCTTTTCCATAATCCTTGCCGCCATATCCGTTCCGTCGCCCTCAAAGATCAAGCCTGTCGGAATGCCTCCCCCTTCGGAAACTTCATGGACCCGGCCGAACGCCTTAGCGCGGTCGAATCGATCGTAACGATCGTCGGCTTCAAGATCGACCACGCGTCCGGCCCAATCGGCATATGTGTCATTATAGGTGACGCAAGGCGAGAGGATCTCAAGGAACGCAAACCCCCGTCCCTGTTGCGAATGGATCAATGCCGCGCGCATCAGACGGTCCATTTGTTCCGGAGCTCCCGTGAAAGCCCTTGCCAGAAATGTCGTCCCTGGCAATGCAAGGCCCAGCGATATGCCGTCCATCCCCTGTTCGGCGGTCTCATGGGACGGCGCTGCCGTTGGCGACTCCTGTCCCTTCGTCAATCCATACACGGCGTTATTCATAAGCAAATACACCATCGCCGGATTGCGTTTGAACGTATGGACCAAATGTCCCGCACCGATCGCATAACCATCCCCGTCGCCGCCGGCCGCGATAATTGTCAAATGCGGGTTGGTCAGCGCCACGCCTAGCGCCGCGGGCAGGACGCGCCCGTGTAGGGCGTGATAGCCATAGGCTTCCACATTGTTTTGAATGGTGCCAGAACATCCGATCCCGGCCAGCACCATGGTTTCATGCGGCGGCACTTCCAGTTCTCGCAACGCCGATACGAGAGTGTTACGAACACCGAAGTGTCCGCAGCCAGCACACCAAATTGTGTTCGTATGATCGAAGGTTCGCGTCATGCGACAATTCCCATTTCGGCAACATTGTCGGCAAACGCTGGATCGGACAAGAGCTCCGCCACCAATTCACTCGGTCCAAACGGTGCCCCGTTATACTTCCTGACACTCCCCAACCGATCACCGTTGGCGCCAGCGCCCATGAGCAAACGGCGCAATTGCCCTTCCACGTTATGTTCCACAACGACAACCCGGCGTCGTTTCGCAATGAACGCCAATGTTTCCTGGGGAACAGGCCAAAGCGTTCGTGGCTGCAAACCGGCGACGGCAATGCCCGAAACTTGCAATCGCGCTACTGCTTCATCCATCACACCTGTCTGCATGCCGATCCCCAGGATCCCAACTTCGGCACCGTCGTCACCAAAACGCTGACCACGAGGCAGATCATCACCCAGAGCGGCGATTTTACGCATCCGCTTCTCAGCCATGGCTTGACGGACATCTGGCTTGGTACTCACTAGGCCCCATTCGTTTCGTTCGTTTCCGGTAATCAGGTTCATCCCCCCGGGCGTACCAGGTACGGCCCAGGGTGACACCCCGCTATCCGTGATCTGATAACGTCCATACGCAGCCATCTTGCTTAGACCCGCCGCATCAAGCCTGACGCCTGGCTCGGCTTCCACTGCCTCCAAATCGAAATAGGGGGTTGTTCGGGCATCTTGGGCAACGGCTTGGTCGAGAGCGATGATCACTGGACATTGAAGGCGCTGCGCGAGATTTGTCGCGGTAACCGCAAGGTCAAAGCAGTCTTTGGGCCCACCCGGCGCTAAGACAATCCGCGGGAACTCACCATTGCCCCCAAAGACCATCATGTCGAGATCACTTTGCTCAGGCTTCGTGGGCATTCCGGTTGAAGGCCCCGAGCGCTGGCTATCGACGATCACCAATGGAATTTCAGCGGAACCCGCATGGACAATGCCTTCCTGCATTAAGGAATATCCTGGACTTGACGAACCGGTCATCGCGCGCGTCCCTGTCATGGCTGCCCCAATAGCCATATTGACGGCAGCGAGCTCATCCTCGGCCTGCAGAGCAATTCCCCCACGCGCCGGGAGATGTTTTTGCAGAAACTCCAGTATTTCGGTGGCCGGTGTGATGGGATAACCGGCATAAAACCGACCTCCGGCCGCCATAAACCCGAACGCGAGGGCATCATTCCCGTTGATCAACAACTGCTCTTCACGCGCCACACGATCGACGCACCAAGGTCCCTGGCCCAGACCAAGGCCCACCTCATTGGCGAAATCCAACCCGAAACGGAACGCACGCACATTCGGCTCCAAGAGACGCGGCGGCAACCGGCGCAAGGCATGGGTTAAGCAGTCTTGGGCTTCATCCTGCGCAATGCCAAGCAGTCGGGAAATGACGCCAAAACTCAGGCTGTTCTTGAACAAGTCCCGGCGAAGGTCACGGACCGCGTATCGACCGAACGGCACCTCAATCACCTTTACCGCTTCGGCCAGCGAGGCCCGGTCTAGCGGACCATCGGAAGCGTCATAAATAACCACTCCGTCATCCGCGACCAAATGTCCGTTCAGGTCTATGGCTTCTTGGTCAAACGCCACCAACAAGTCAAAACTATCTCCAAGACAGCCTCGGCGCGCGACAGACCCGCGCATTGTTGCCGCAGCCAAGCCGCCCTTGATGCGGGACGCGACATTCCGCGACGTAAAAAGATGATAGCCCCGTCGCGCAAGCAGTTCGGTCAAGATCGATATGACGGTAAGGGAACCGTCCCCTCCCTGCCCCGCCACCATGGCGGTCAAGTCGATTATTGTCTTTGGCTTACTCATCCGGGCGTTACTTTTCGATCCGCATCGCTTTCGTCTTTTGGGGGCGCGCCCGGCCCGGTGGTGTAGAAGGTTTTCGGGTCTAAATGTCCCAATTCCTGGCGGGTTGCGAGGTCCGGCATCTGAGCGGGCATGGGCCGGTTCTTCTTTTTGTCGGCGGAGAGCTTGTTGAGCAAAAATTCGCCTCGCGGTTCCACATCCAATGGCTGCGTCTCGATCCAGCCATCGTCAATGGCCGCCTGAAAGCTATCATGACCGGACTTGGTCCGAACCAGTGTATATGTCCATCCATCCAATCCGATGCCGCCAGCACAAATATCGGCATTCTCGACACTGTAATCCAGGCAGTAAAGACAGGCAGGCCGCGCCCATTGTCGGTATTTCTTTAACGACGTTTTGAGAATCTCGCCATCGTCCATGGTGATGATGACCTTACCCTTAATATTGATGTTCTTGATCCGCTTCGGGTCAACGTCGATCAACTCGGCCAACTTTTCGATGCTTTCGTGGGTAAAGGCTTCCGAACAGAACAAGCCAATCGTGAGAACGATATTGTCCCGGTACCAATTCGTCGGCCCCATGCGAATGGAGGAATGCTGTTGCATGCGTACGCCATCGATTTGACAGGGCACTCCAACCACCGCGATTGGCCGAATGTCATCGCGAACGGCTTCCTGCAGGGCGATGGTATTTGGCGAATAGGTGTAGCGTGATCCTGCGCAGGAAAGGACCGATGCGCGATCTTTTGCCAGGATGTGGTGGCCGATCTGCTCATTACCAGGAACGACGTCGCCCAATATGGCCCCTTTAAGGGTGCCCGCCCTTTCCATGCCATGGATCAAAATCGCAGAGACTATTCCACCGTCCTGACCGTGCTTTAAAATCTCCGGATCCGTCGCACGCGCATACACCCCGTAGGCGTAGGGCCCGTAACCTTCATCTTTCACAGGTTCCAACAATCCCAGCAGATCCGGCATTACAGAGTCTGTAGGCCGGAGAACAGGACACGCTTCCGCGCAGAGGATGCATTGAACGCAGGCCTCGGGCCGAGCATTCACTGCCACTTCGTCCGCGTAGTCGAACACATCAACCGGACAAATGGTCAAGCAGGACGCACACCCGATGCACTTACCGGTATCAACCACCGTTTCCATCAGGAAGTCGACGGCACGGAAGCCGCCACGGTTGACTTCCGTCCGCCAGGCGAACGCCCATTCATAAGGACTTTCAGCTTCCTTCAACAGCCAGTCATAGCGTCGTGCGACGCGGTCGGTGCGATCACGCCCGATCATTCCGGCACCGCTGGCATTACCGGTGCCTGGTTCTATCATATCATCCATACCCATAAGTCCTCACCGACAGCTTAATCCAACAAATGCGAAGGGTGAAACCGGATCGCCTTTCAATTCGCAGTAAGTTCTTCGGTAAATACCCAATTCGGCCTCAAGACATGGAATGACAAAGCGGTTGACACGGGTTCGCTCCCCATACAAAGTTATTTAAATACAAACAATAACTTAAGGCTCTCGAACGTTTATCCAGGGACGTTAGGTCACT
>CAZNWX010000183.1:0-4990 GCA_964576415.1 uncultured Magnetovibrio sp.
CTTTCCAGCCCCCTCTCCGCCTTCAAAGGTAATGAACCGGCCCTCCGCCATGGCGTGGTCAGGAACCTGCCTCACCGAGGAGGATTGTTGACACGGCCGACCATAGGCGGCCAAAAAATCCCAATTGCTCTACGTCGGCGCCGGCCAAAACTGGTACCGAGAGATCGGCCTGCCCAGGAAGGCTCACGACAACCTTTCCAACTTCCGTACCCCTTTTAATAGGCGCTGGAATGGGGCCGTCGTAGATCAGCTTCACTTTCATCTTTCGCCGATGCTTGCGCGGAAAAGTTAATGTCACATCTTCCTTGATGATCAACGGCACCCGGCCGCTCGTGCCCAGCCACACATGCGCTTCGTCGAGCTGTTCGCCAGCCTTAAACAAGGCGTAGTTATTAAACTCCCGAAAGGCCCATTCCATGAGGCGTTCCGGTTCCCGACTTCTGGCTTTCTTAGACTCGAGGCCGTTGACGACCAAGATAATCCGCCGTTCTCCACGAAGTGCCGAGGCCGCAAGCCCATAACCCGATTCACGGGTGTATCCTGTCTTCAAGCCGTCTACGCCCATTTCCTTGTAAAGCAACGGATTCCGGTTCACCTGGCGAATGCCACCGTAGGTAAACTCCGCCTCTTTGAAGTAATGGTAGAACTCGGGAAACCTCTTAATGAGGGCAGCCGATAATGTGGCCAGGTCACGAGGAGTCATTCGATGCTCAGGGTGCGGCCAACCGGTGGAATTCCGGAAGGTCGAATTCTGCAGACCAATCTCCCGACCACGTTCGGTCATCTCCGCAGCAAAGGCTACTTCGCTGCCGGATAGGCCTTCGGCGACGACAATGCAGGCGTCATTTCCCGACTGGACAATGATACCTCGGACTAGGTCCTCGATCTTAACCCGCTTTCGCGGTGGCAGAAACATGGTGGAACTGCCACTCTTGATACCACCCTTCCGCCAGGCGTTTTCGCTGATACGAAACGTATCGTCCAGGGACAACGATCCATCTTTCAGCCGTTCGAACAACAGATACAGCGTCATCAGCTTGCTCATGGACGCCGGCACCATGGGAACATCGGCGTTCTTGTCGAGAAGGACCTTTCCCGTAGCAACCTCGATGACTACAGCGGACTTAGCGGGGGTCTCGATGGCCGCGACTGGCCACGCCAGTCCTGCGACCATACACAACGCCGACGCCAAGACGCGGATAGGAACCGCGGTACATGACTGCTTCTTAACCATTTTCCAGATCTCTCCGGGTTGATAATCATTCAACGATGATGCGTGCCGACGTGAACCCAACACGCGCCACAGTTTTCAGTATCCGATCCGCGTCTGCGACACTGGCAAGCGGGCCCACCCTAACCCGATAAAGGTCACGACCGTTGATCAGCACACTTGAAATTTTAACCGACCCAACAGATGTCAAGCGCGCTTGAACACGGTTCGCATTGGCATACTCGCCGAATGCGCCGGCCTGGACAAAAATGTTGGACGCGCCGACTTTCTTCTGCGACACCTCCCCCGTGACGGGTTGCGACGGCGCGGGCGCTGACCCCGTCGCCGACTGCCGTGCGGGCACTGTTGGCGTAGGGGCCAACCGCGTTACGGCGACGGGGACACTTCCTTGACTGGCAGATGCCTTGGCACCCGGGGGAGGCGGCAGTGATACCGCGTTCACCTTCGCCTTTGGCAAACGCTTTACCTTTATCGGCGAACCAATCTCCGCCAATTGCACCTGGTTCTTTATCCGAACCGCCAAAGCCCGACTTTTGTCCGCAAGAATCTGGACCCGCACTTTCGCGGTTCCCTGCTTCTGAAATCCCAGCAACTGAGCCCCACGGCGGGACATATCGATGATCCGGCCTTTCGCGAAAGGCCCACGATCATTGACCTTTACCACGAGGCTTCGACCGTTTTCCAAATTGGTCACGCGCACATAACTCGGCATGGGCAAGGTACGATGCGCGGCGGTGAGCGTATTCATATCGTAGATTTCACCGTTCGCGGTCTTACGGCCATGAAACTTTACGCCGTACCACGACGCAATACCGGTCTCATCGAATTCGTAATCTACCCTAGGGTAGTACCAAGTACCGCTGATCTGGTAAGGGTTGCCGACTTTATAGCGGGCCTGCGGCTTCTCTTCCACAACATCGACAACCCGCTTTACGGAATGGATTGCCAGTTGTGTTTCCGCACACGCACCAACGACCATCATGATCGCCGCAACCATTCCTAATCGCATCACGCTGGCGCGCCGAAACATGAACGTACCCATCCAAAATGCGGTTGGAGTGTGGCCCATATTTAGTATAGAAAACAAGTCAATTCACTCTATTTTGTGATTGATAGGCAAATCACGACTGTTTTCTTACGTGTTCGATAAGCTGAGAATCAGGAAACCCGTCGGCAGGGATACCATGCTTGCGCTGATACCCCTTTATGGCTTTCCGCGTCATCGGTCCGGTTCGGCCATCAGGGGTCCCCGCGTTGAACCCCAAAGCATTCAATCGACGCTGCAAGTCGAAGATGACACGCCGGGTAAGTGGATTAGCGTCGCCCAGGTCCGCGCGCAATTTGCCTTTGCCGACTAAACGATCAGAGAGATGCCCTACCGCAAGAGCATACAAATGAGATCGGTTCCATACCATTGTTGTGCGGTAGTTATTATAGATCAGAAACGCGGGTCCACGATAACCTGCGGGCAGCAAGACCGAGGCATCATCAACCGCCACATCCGGCAAAGGTTTTCCGTTAACTTGCTGCACGCCTAGCGTATTCCATTCCGCCAAGGACTTCCGAGTTTCCAATCCTGATAACCCGATGTCAAAGGACGATGGCAAACGGACTTCCCGGCCCCATGTGCGGTCTTTTTGCCATCCGGATCGGCTGAGATAGTTGGCAGCAGACGCGAAAATATCCGGTAGACTATTCCAAAGATCGCGTTTTCCATCACCATCAAAATCGACGGCGAAATCTCGATAAGTTGATGGAATAAATTGATGATTTCCCATCGCACCCGCCCAGGACCCTTTGACATCTGTAGGGAAATCGCCTTTGTCAATCAACTGGAGTACGGCCAAGAGTTGCTGGCGGAAGAACGTGGCGCGCCGACGGTCGTGGGACAAAGTGACCAAGGCGCCGACAACCGGAAAAACGCCCGTATACTGGCCATAGTTGCTCTCCAATCCCCAAAACGCCACCAAAAACCGAGGCTGCACGCGATAGCGTTCGAACACGCGACGCAATAGCGGAGCGTGCTTCTTCAGCATCTCCTTCCCCATCGCTATTCGCTTCGCGGAGATAGCGTTCTTGAAGTAACTGCCAAGCGTCAGCGTAAATTCCGGCTGGCGGCGATCCAACTCGATGACCCGTGGTATTGGCTTTATGCCTTCTAAAGCCTGTTCAAGGGTCGCCTTTCCAACGCCCTTTGCCTCCGCCTCAGCCTTCAGGGCCTCCAGCCACGCTGGAAAAGGCGGGGGCGGTGCGACTGTTTTTGCTGTTACGGGCATGCCGTTGCCCATGGCAAGGGCCGCAATCCCGGCGCAAACCAATTTTCGATATATAGAGTTCATATGATACTTCCCGATCATCCGCTGATGGGAACATGCCACGTAACCGTTAACAATTACTGGTCCGGAGCGGGAAACAAGGCATCCGATCGATCCGTCAACCAGTAGAACAACAATCCCAGGCACTCATGCAGGGCTTTCGAAAATGCGGAGACGCCGCCCATGAAATTGAAGCTTGGGCGAAACGCCATATCACCTGTCGTCACGAAATCCACCGGATACGGTATGACCTGCCACCCGGCCTTGCGAAATGTTCCAGCGCTTCTCGGCATATGGAAGGCGGAGGTAACCAAAATCCAATTCTCATCCCTTTTTGGTTTGATAATATCAAAGGTAAATTTGGCGTTCTCAAATGTGTTTCGCGACTGGTCTTCGAATAGCACGCGATCCGGATCAATGGCGAACCGCCGAAAAGCGTCGGGCGCGACGTGGGCCTCTTTGTTTTCTTGGTCTAATGGATTGCCTGATCCCCCGCTGAAAACGATCCGCGCCTGGGGACTGTGTTCCAGAAGCACTTTGACTTCGGAAATACGCTCTACCGCATCGTTGATCGACAGCCCGCCGCGCGCCCTTGTCATCTTCGCATCGAGAACGCCACCCAGAACCACAATCCCCTCAATCTGGGCGGGCAATGCCGGGTTCGCGGGAAATCGATTCTCTAATTCCTGCACCACGGACGTTCCAATAGGCAATGTCGCAATGGCGATGCAAGCGATCGCCATGGAGTAGGAAATGGCTCGTGCGCCCCGGTTCCAACTAAACAAGAAACAAATGGCGACCGCACAAATTCCGATAAACAAGAGGTTCAGCGGATGGACAAGGAACCACAAAATCTTCGACAGCCAGAAGAACATCGCTTCTGATAGCGCGACGTTGCCGAACCGGCAAGATTTTGGACCAATTCAACCGCCTGGACGTGTCATCCTACTGCCCCCATATTTTCTGCTTCGCCGGGGCAAGCAAGATATCCGGTGGTTCGTTGTTGGGGCGCGCGACCAATTGAGCTGATAAGCTTTCTGATCTCCTCGGGCCCGAGCTCCTGACCATGGGTAGCGCCGGCGGCACGGGAAATACTCTCGTTCATCAAGGTGCCGCCGAGGTCATTGGCACCGGCGTTCAAACACATTTTCGCGCCCTGGATCCCCATCTTGACCCACGAAGTCTGGATGTTGGTGATATGGGGGTGCAACACTAGGCGTGACACGGCATGGATCAATACCGCCTCGCGAAGGGTCGGGCCACGGCGCGCTCGGCTCTTCAAGGAAATCGGCGCCTCCATGTGAACGAAGGGCAAGGGCACGAACTCCGTAAATCCACCTGTACGTTCCTGTAGCCGGCGCAACCGCAACAGGTGACGGGCGATATGGTGGGAGGCTTCCACATGTCCGAACATTATCGTCGAAGTTGTTGGCAAACCAAGACC
>CAZNWX010000184.1:0-4966 GCA_964576415.1 uncultured Magnetovibrio sp.
TATCAGTATCGGTCTTTGCACCCGCAGTAACGACGATGGTGAGATCGAGGCGTAGATTGTCGGCCGTTCTTTCCTCCGCTTCGGTGATCAACGTAACGATATCGGGTTCCAGGCGGTGACGATCACCAATAATGCGAAGACGGATGCCCTCATTGTTCAGTTTTTTGATTTCGCTCTTGAGATAGAACCGCAATAACCCCATCAGATCGCGGACTTCTTGCGCCGGACGCTTCCAGTTCTCCGAGGAAAATCCAAAAAGTGTGAGGTAACGAATGCCCTCTTCTACAGCACCTTCGACGGCGCGGTGAACGGCTTCCGCGCCATGCTTGTGGCCAGCGGTCCGGGTTAGGCCTTTGGCCTGCGCCCATCGGCCATTGCCGTCCATGATTATAGCGATGTGCTGCGGCGGTACCGCGCCGCTATCGCCGGTGAGTGGTGCCGCTGTCATTGACATCAAACCTGCATAATTTCTTCTTCTTTGTTGGCTAAGGATTCGTCGATCTTTCCGACGAATTCATCGGTTAGGTCTTGAACTTCCTTGTTGTATTCGTGAAGTGCGTCCTGCGAAATGTCGCCATCCTTCTCGGCCTTCTTCAGGTCGTCCATGGCGTGACGGCGCACATTACGGACCGCAATTCGCGCTTCTTCAGCGTACTTTCCGGCCACTTTCGCAAGCTCCGTGCGACGTTCCTCGGTGAGTATGGGAATGGGAACCCGGACAACCTGTCCTTCGGTGGCCGGATTCAGGCCCAGGCCAGATTCCAAAATGGCCTTCTCAACGGCGTGAACCATGGATTTGTCCCAAACTTGGACGGTTAACAACCGCGGTTCCGGCGCACTGACCGTGCCCACCTGGTTCATGGGCATTTCCGAGCCATAAGCTTGGACGACGATGGGCTCCAGTAAGCTTGTCGCAGCGCGTCCCGTTCGAAGTCCGCCGAATTCTTGATGCAGGACCTCGGTGGCACCCTCCATGCGGCGGCGGATGTCTTTTTTCGCGGCATTGATGTCTTCGAAAGTCACTTTGGCCTCCTATGCGCGTACCTACGTTCAATCCTCGATTAGTGTATACTTGCCCTGGCCATGTACAACCTCGCTCAGACCACCCGGATTGTGGATTGAAAAAACTAGAATTGGAACTCCGTTCTCGCGAGCCAGGGCAATCGCCGACGTATCCATGACGCGGAGGTCTCTTGTAATCACGTCATTATAACTCAACCGGTCAAAGCGATGGGCACTTTCTGTGATCTTAGGGTCCACGTCGTAAACGCCGTCGACTTGTGTTCCCTTCAGGAGCGCGTCGCAATCCATTTCCACGGCGCGAAGCGCCGCGGCCGTGTCGGTAGTAAAAAATGGATTGCCGGTCCCGGCGGCAAAGATCACAACTCGCCCCTTCTCCATGTGGCGCATGGCGCGTCGGCGAATATAGGGTTCGCAGACGGTCGCCATGGGAATGGCGGATTGTACGCGCGAGGGAACCCCTTTGCCCTCTAGCACGCTTTGTAAGGCAAGGGCGTTCATGACGGTTGCCAACATGCCCATGTAGTCGGCGCTGGAACGCTCGATGCCGATCGCCGTACCGGCCATACCGCGAAATATGTTTCCCGCTCCGATGACTAGGCATACCTGGGCGCCAAGGGCGTGGACGTCCGCAATTTCCGTGCAGATACGATCCACGGTGTTCGGGTCGAGGCCGGATTCTTTGGGCCCCATCAGCCCTTCACCAGAGAGCTTCAAAAGGATGCGCCGGTATTTTAAATTCACTGCCATATCGGTTCCTTCATCTCCTATACATGCCGGTCTCCGGCAGCCGCATAGCACATTACGTGTGGCGACCAACCAACCAACCAACTGATGTCGGCATGTTCTTGAAGATCAGCCCCCGGCGGCAGCCGCAACCTCGGCAGCGAAGTCTTCTTCCCTCTTCTCTATGCCTTCACCCAGCACCATCAGGGCAAAGCCAGCCACGGACACGGGCGCGCCGAGCTCTTTTGTGGCATTGGCGAGGACATCGGAGATCTTGGTTTCCCCGTCGATCACAAAGGTCTGGTCCAACAAACAGACTTCCTCATAGAATTTGCGTAACCGACCGATGACCATCTTTTCGATAATCTCTTCTGGCTTTCCAGATTCCCGGGCCTGCTCGGACAACACCGCCCTCCCCCGCTCCACTTCGGCCTGATCCAGGTCGTCCTGGGACACAGCCAGTGGCTTGGCGGCGGCGATGTGCATGGCTATCTGTTTGCCTAATTCGGCAAGCTTATCAGCGTCCGAATTGGATTCCAGACCGACCAGGACGCCAATTTTACCCATGCCCGGCGCGATAGCGCTGTGAACATAGCTGGCCAGGGCGCCGTTTGACACGAACACCTTGGCGGCACGGCGCAAGGTCATGTTTTCGCCGATGGTGGCAATCAGGTGGGTTAATTCATCGCCAACATTGCGCTCACCGCCGGGAATGTCCGCGGCATTGAGGGCGTCGACGTCGCCGCCAGAGCTGAGGGCCACTTGGGCGACCTTTCCGACGAATTCCTGGAAGGTTTCATTGCGGGCGACGAAGTCTGTTTCCGCATTGATTTCCACCATGGCGCCGTTGTTGCCGTCGATGGCAACGCCGACTAAGCCTTCGGAGGCGGCCCGGCCAGCCTTCTTTGCAGCGGCGGCAAGGCCTTTGGTCCGTAGCCAGTCGACAGCGGCCTCAAGATTGGCATCCGTCTCTGCCAGCGCTTTCTTGCAATCCATCATGCCGGCACCGGTTTTCTCACGCAGTTCCTTGACGAGAGCGGCTGTAATTTGTGCCATTCCTAATCCTCGGTCATTCAAATGATTGTTCGTGTCTGTTCAACGAAATTATTCGGCCGGCGCCTTCTCGGCGTCCTCAGTCGAAGTTGCCGATTTTGCCGCCGCTGGCGTTTCTTCGGTCGCCGGCGTTTTCGTTTCAGTGCTCGCCTCGGGTAGGTCCTCCTGCGGCACTTCCTCTGCCTCGCCGATATCGCCACCGGTCGTTGTGATCTCCGCCTGCAGGCCGTCGAACACGCATCCGACAATCAGGTCGCAATAGAGGCTGATGGCGCGAATGGCGTCGTCGTTCCCAGGGATCGGAAAATCAATGCCCTCGGGACTGGAGTTGGAGTCAATCACGCCAATGACCGGAATGCCCAGTTTGTTGGCTTCCGCGATGGCGATGGATTCCTTGTTGGTATCGATGACGAACAAGATATCTGGCAGGCCCCCCATTTCCTTGATGCCGCCCAGCGCGCGGTCTAATTTATCGCGCTCGCGGGTCAGGCCAAGGGTCTCCTTCTTCGTGAGGCCTTCCGTCTCGCCGGCGAGCTGATCATCCAGGGTGCGCAAGCGTTTGATGGAATTAGAGATGGTTTGCCAGTTGGTCATCATGCCGCCCAGCCAGCGGTGATTGACGTAGTACTGGCCGCATCGAGACGCCGCTTCAGAGATCTGCGTCGCAGCTTGGCGCTTGGTACCGACGAACAGTACTCGGCCGCCGCCCTTGACAGTGTCGCGAATGGTCGTCATGGCTCGGTGCAACATGGGCGCGGTTTGCTGCAGGTCGATTATGTGAATGCCGTTACGGACCCCAAAGATGTACTGTTCCATCTTCGGGTTCCAGCGACGAGTGTTATGGCCAAAGTGAACGCCGGCTTCCAGCAGCTGGCGCATGGAGAATTCGGGAAGTGCCATGGTCGTGGTCCTTTTCCGGTTAAACCTCCGCAGGCACTGTCCGTATAGTCCGAACACCGGAGCGACCTTCGGCGAATTTGCGCCGGGGCCGCAAGCCCACGTGTGAAATTTAGCGTTAAGTACGCGTTTGCTGCCGTCAATGCAAGGAGAACAGAACCGATTTTCGACAGTTATCGCATGTCGAAGGTCTCGACACGGATAACGTCTGGCAGGTTGCGCAAAGCCAGGTGCGCATCGGGCGATAGATTGAATCCCTGATCCAACTCCAGATCTGCTTCCCAATGGCAATCTGTCGGCTGCGCGTGGATCCTGACCCGACCATGACCGATCTTTTCCGCAGCCAGAATATCCCGAATGGCGGGGACGGCGTCGTCAGAGGCAATGCAAATCCGTAGATGTTCCACCGCGCGGGCCGCCGCAGCCTCCAACGGCAGGAACTCATTGGCCAGGAAACGGACACCTCCGTCGTCTGGTTGCACGGTGGCTTTGATGAACACGGATCGGCCCACTTCCAAAAACTCCCGCGCTGCCGCCAAAGCCTCGGAGAAGACGGTTACCTCAAAGGCGCCAGAGGAATCCGACAGGCCGACAAAGGCGTACCGGTTGCCCTTGGCCGAAGTGCGCTCCTTCTTGGCGACCACCGTGCCGGCGAGGTTGACCGGTGCGGCTTCCTTGCGAGTCATGGCCTGCACAATCGTTTCCACACCCAACTGCTTGAGGTGGCTGTCGTAGGTGTCGAGCGGATGCCCAGACAGGTAGCATCCGAGCGCCTCAAATTCTTCATTGAGGCGCTCCATGATCGGCCAATCGGGCATATCGGGGATGTTGACGGCCATAGTGGTTTCCGGGCCATCGGCAAACAAACCAATTTGATTGCTGTCACGGTCGTTCTGGGCGGCCACGGCATGGCGCATGAGAGTTTCGATGCCCGTAAACACCTTTTGGCGGTTTCGGTCCAGGCAATCTAAGCCGCCGGCGCGGGTCAGGTTCTCAAGCTGGCGCCTGTTGACGCTATGGGTATCCAGGCGGCTGAAAAAATCGGAAAGATCGGCATATGGCCCGTTCGCTTCACGCTCTGAAACCATGGTCGCCATGGCTACGCCGCCCACGTTTTTGACGGCTGCCAGGGCGTATCGGATGGCCGGCTCCTCACCTTTGCTTTCCAAGGTGAACACCGCGTCAGAGGCATTGACGTCCGGCGGTAATACCGGGATTTTCAATCGTTGTAGTTCCTGGCGGAAGAAATTGAGCTTCTCCGTGTTGTTTA
>CAZNWX010000185.1:0-4961 GCA_964576415.1 uncultured Magnetovibrio sp.
GGAAGTCACTCCAATCGTGACTGCCAAGAAATCTCCTACACCACCATCAAGTGTTAATCAGAGTTCTCTGCCTGAGTGTCCAGGCAGTTACAATTCCAATACTTGGACTGATTGTTTTGGCACTTATACCGATGCCAATGGCCGCTTGTTGGAAAACGCCTGGAACGGTATAAAAACTGCGAGTTTGGAGAGGCTTGGACGTGACGTTGAATTCCATGACCGGGTTTGCCCGGACCGAAGGCGCCAACAACATATGCACTTGGGTCTGGGAGGCGAAAAGCGTCAATGCCAAAGGCATGGATGCCCGATTGCGGTTGCCGAGCGGATTTGATGCCTTCGATGCGATCATCCGCGAACGCCTGAAGAAACGATTCCGCCGGGGCAACATCTCCGTTTTCCTGAGCGTTAATTGGCAACGCGGCAACGCTACGTATCAGGTCGATATGGAAACCTTGGAACGCCTACTGAAGGCGGTCTCGGAAGTCCAGAAACGTGCGCCGCATTTGCCCCCGGTCACCATGGATGGCCTGTTGGCTACGAAAGGAGTGGTGGAAAGCGTTGAAGACCCCCTTGGCGAGACTGAACAAGCGGTGTTGCACGAGGAAATTCTAAAAGGGCTGGATGAGCTTTTTAGGGCATTCGAACAAAGCCGTCAGAGCGAGGGTAATGCGCTAACCATCCTGCTTAACGCCGGGATCGAAGAAATTGAATACCTGTGCCAGGAAGCGGCCGGCCTCGCAGCGCTGTTGCCCGATAATATCAACACGCGGCTCCACCAGCAGGTGGCGGAATTGTGCTCAATTGTGCCGGCGTTGCCTGAGGAACGTCTTGCGCAAGAAGCCGCGATGTTAATGTTGAAGGCGGATGTGCGCGAGGAGTTGGATCGGTTGCGTGCTCACGTTATTGCGGCGCGCGAACTGATGACGACCGATGGTGCCATCGGTCGGCAGTTTGATTTTCTGTGTCAGGAATTCAATCGTGAGGCCAACACCCTTTGTTCAAAATCCGGCGATGTCCAATTGACTCGGGTGGGATTGGCCCTGAAAACGGTGATCGATCAGATCCGTGAACAAGTTCAAAATGTGGAGTGAACAGAAGATCGTGAGCGGTACGGAAATGAAGCGGCGGGGATTGATGTTGGTGTTGTCTTCACCATCGGGGGCAGGCAAGTCGACCATTTCGCGCGCCCTTCTCGAGCTGAACGCGGATCTGACCATGTCCGTCTCAGCGACCACGCGGCCCATGCGCCCGGGCGAAGAGGACGGTGAGCATTACCACTTCATCGATCAGGGAAAGTTTGATGACATGGTTACAGCCAATGAGTTCCTGGAACATGCCACGGTTTTTGAGAATTCCTATGGAACCCCGCGTCAACCTGTCATGGATTCTTTGAGCGTCGGCCTAGACGTCTTGTTCGATGTGGATTGGCAGGGAACGCAGCAGATCCGTGCCAATGCGCTGGAGGACTTGGTCAGTATCTTCATCTTACCGCCGTCCATTGCAGAACTGGAGCGCCGGTTGCGGACCCGTGCCCAAGACCCGGAGGACGTGGTCCAGAAGCGCATGGCAAAGGCGACGTTGGAAATGTCACACTGGGCGGAATACGAATACATCATCGTCAATGACAGGATCGAAGACAGTGTTGCGCAGGCTAATGCGATCCTAGCCGCCGAGCGCCATAAACGCCGTAGGCAGATAGGGCTGACCGATGTGGTCCGGGACTTGGGTGTTGGACAGTGAGGCCTAGGTGGGGCGGTCCCCGGCGATGGTGACCCGGTGCATCATACGTTTAAAGCCATGATAGTCATTGACTGGGTTGTGTTGGGTACATCGATTGTCCCAAAAGGCAATGGATCCGGGCCGCCAACGGAAGCAGCAGGTGAATTCCGGCCGCGATTGATGGGCATAGAGAAAGTTCAACAGCGGTGTGCTCTCGGCAACGGTCATATCCTTAAACCGCACCGTGTGGCCATAGTTTACATACAAAAGCTTGCGTCCGGTCTCTGGATGCGTCCGAACTACGGGATGTTCCGCCACCAGTTCCATCGCATCTGAGACCTTCGCTGACGTTTTCATGCGATCTCTGCGCGTTTGGGTTACACGGGCCTTCGCCGAACTACTGATCCCGACCATCCCGTCCAACATGTTCCTCATGCCTTCGGACAAGGTCTCATAGGCTATGTACATATTCGCGAACAGGGTGTCGCCGCCATAGGGTGGGAGTTCCTTTGCGGCTAGGATGGCTCCCATGGGCGGGCGCTCCAGATAGGTGGTATCGGAATGCCAAAGACCGCCGAAATTGATCCGCTCATCAGGTAACTTGACCACGGGAACAATTTCCGGAAACTCGTGAAGACCCTTCACCATGGGGTATTCCACCAAATCGCCAAACCGCTTCGCGAAGGCGATCTGATGTGTCGGCTCAATTGCTTGGTCGCGAAAGAAGATGACCAGATTATCAAGAAGTGCCTGACGAATGGCCGCAATGGTGTCGTCCTCCATTTCGCTGGCCAGGTTCACGCCAAGAACCTCTGCGCCTAGTGCGCCGGCGATGGGGCGAATGTCGATGGACTGTTGCGGCATAGCACTCCCTTTCAGCCGCGGCTTGGCAGGCTAGGCCCGGCTATCCACTAACGCTTTAGCCAAGTGGCAAAAATCCATAATGGAGAGCTCTTCGGCCCGAGCCGTAGGTTCGATTTCGAGGGTGGCCAAGTCAAGATTTAGGGATTTCAAATTTGCCCGCAACATCTTCCGCCGTTGGCCGAAGGCGGCTGCCGTGACCGTTTCCATGGCTTCGAAGGGTACCGAAGCCAGCGGCGCGGGGAGGGGGGTCAGATTGGACACAGTGGAGGCGACCTTAGGAGGCGGCGTAAACGCGTCCTTGGAGACGTTGAAGGCCGAGTGCACCTTGCACAGCCATTGGGTGATAACCGACAAACGTCCGTATGCCTTGGTCCGCGTTTTGGCCGCAAGGCGTTCTGCGACTTCTGTCTGAAACATCAAGGTGAGCCCGCGATAGGCATCGATTTCGCGTAGCCACCGGAGAAACAAGGGTGTGCCTACATTGTAGGGGAGATTGGCGACAATCTTCCGGGGGGCCGAGGTAAGGGCAGGGATATCCGTTTCCAGTGCATCAGCAGCGACAATTCGTAGTCGATCACCGTAGGCGCTTTTAAGGTCCTCCATAACGGCAAGGCAACGATCGTCCTTTTCGACGACTGTCACCGTCAAGGCCGGCGAATTCAGCAAGGCCCGTGTTAAGCCGCCGGGCCCGGGGCCAACTTCAATAACGTGAAAATCCGTCAGGTCGCCAGCCGTTCTGACTATCCGCGTCGTTAAATTGAGATCGAGGAGAAAGTGTTGGCCGAGGGACTTGCGCGCGTTGAGAGCGTATTTGCGAATGACATCGCGGAGCGGCGGCAGGTCCGGTGGCGTCATTGCGCCGCGACGCCGCGACGCCGGGCAATATTCGCAGCCATGCGGAGTGCAGCAACCATGCTTGTCTCATCCGCGACCCCCTTGCCGGCGATATCTAGGGCTGTGCCGTGGTCGGGCGACGTGCGGACGAATGGCAGCCCTAGGGTCACATTGACGCCGCCGGAGAAATCCAGAGTTTTGATGGGGATCAGGGCCTGGTCGTGATACATGCAGATAGCCACATCGTAGGTTGGGCGTGCCGTCGCCGAGAACATGGTGTCCGACGGCAAGGGGCCGGAAATCTGAAGGCCGTCCTGGCGTAGAATATCGATGGCCGGGGTGATGAACCTTGCTTCTTCAACGCCCATAGCGCCATCTTCGCCGGCATGCGGATTCAAACCGGCAACGACAAGGCGTGGGGCGCTCACGCCAAAGTCTCGCTCGAGGGCGCAGGCGGTAATCCGGCTTTGTGATAAGATACGCTCGATGGACAATTCGCCAATGGCTTCACGGAGACTGAGGTGGGTTGTGATTGGCACGGTTCGTAAGCCATCGCATGCTAACATCATCACCGGCTCGCTATTGGCTCCGGACAGGTGGGCCAGGTATTCTGTATGACCCGGATAGGTGAACCCAGCACCGTAGAGGTTATGCTTGTGGATGGGATTGGTCACGATTGCGGAAACGGAATTCGTCGTGGCTAAGTCTGCCGCCTTATCGATTGATGCGATGGCCGCGTTAGCATTTGATTTGTCGAGAACACCTGGTCGCGGCGCACAGGAAAGATCAATGCTGCAAACAGGCAGGGCTTCTGGGAAGAGCTCGGCCGCGTATTTCGGGTCGTCTACGCGTTCAATAGGAACCGAAAAGCCTAGATCACGGGCAATATTGCGCAACCGGTCCGGATTGTCGATGGCAACGAATGGAACCGACAAGTCGTTTCGGCGGCGCCAGGATTTGAGCGTTATCTCGCCACCGATTCCTGCTGGCTCGCCCATGGTCACGGCAATTGGCTTCGGTGCCAACATGTTTATAACCGTATGTCGACGATCGCCAAGCGGCGTATGGAGCGTAGGTGTTGACGGGCGGCCAGATTGATCCGCTCAGAGCCCAACTGATTGCGAATTTTTTCGCCGAGTTGGGCTTTGGTAAACTCTTTGACTTGGGGTTCATCACGTTCGCAAACCATGATGATCAGGAACCCGTCAGCAATTTCCACAGGCGTGCTCGCCTGGTTCTTCTTTAGGTCGGATATGGCTTTTTGGATCAGAGGGGAAAGTTTGTCGACCTCAATTTTGCCTGGGGAACCCGAGAGCGATGACCCGTGCTTCTTTCCCTGATCTTCCATATCCTTGCACGATCGCGTTTGAGCGCTGATGCCGCGAGCTTTTTCGCGAACGCTGGCCTTAATGTCTGGGGTCGGGGAAGGCGGAAGTTTCAAATGAACCTGATGTATAACGACAGCCTCTGGTTTGTTCGAACGTTTGATCAAAGGCTCAATGGAGCGTTTGTTCTCGACCTTCAGGATGTAGAAGCCGTCAAGG
>CAZNWX010000186.1:0-4955 GCA_964576415.1 uncultured Magnetovibrio sp.
AAATATTGGCGTCAATTTTGCCGCTGCTATGGGCCTCGTGCGGCGGGTTGTCGGGGATATTAAGGATCATGGCAGGATAAAGATCGGATGGTCAGGGCTTCTGATGGGGCCATTGTCGCCAGAAGACCGACGAAAGTGGAGCGGCGCCCGCGTTGCCCGGATCATCCCCGGCAGCGCTGCCGAATCGTCGGACCTTGAGGTCGGCGACATTGTGACCCGCATCGATGACCGTCCGATCGTTCTACCGTCCGATGTTCGCGCCGCTATCTTCATGCGCCGGCCTGGCGATACGGTTTTGGTCCGTTACCGTCGCGGCGGTAACGATGCCGAGACGGGCCTGACTTTGAAAGCCGGTCGATAACCGGGCCCCGCGGCCTCGTTATTTTAGATCGCATCCCGGGAACGTTAGGCTTGCCTCAGTGAGTTGGAAATAGATTAGTTATGCGGCGCCCTTGGCTGCGTGGCAATGTCATCGGCATACGCTTGCGTTCCCTATTCGGCCTCGCCAACGCCGACACGTGAGGCCTATCATGTCCCATGCAATGCGAGATCTCCCAAATGGGCCGGCACCTCTATGTCGATGCTGATACGAGGCAAACCTGCCTGGAAAAACCGCTGATCGAATGCCACGCGCTCTACCACCAAATTTGTCAGCAGATCTTTGCCTCCCAGCATGGCCCGCCGCGCCCGCCGGATAGCCGTTTGACTGTCCGTGGGTTTGATGTCTTGAACGACGCTGTCAATAGATCGGAAGCGGTGGCCCTGAGCTGTATGATGAGCGACCAGATTGGCGAGAAGGACCGGGCCCTGACGGTGGTGCCGGTTTCGGGAGCGCTGGAGGCCCGTCTTTTGGCGGCCATGGAATCAACCCTGGACAGGGGATTGTCAGCATTGCTCGAGGCCTATTACGCGAGTCATTTCCGTGTCGTGCATTGCCAGCTATACCGGACCGAAGTGGACGGTGAGAGACATTATTCCTTCCGCTGGCACCGGGACGTTGAGCCCATGGCGCAGATCCATGTCATGATTTATTTCACGCCGTCCGGCCCAGATGACGGCGGTACCCAGTTTCTGGACTTCGCCGAGACGGCGCGTCTGGCTGCAAACGGTTATGCGTTTGGTGCCTTTGAGGATCGGGTTTTGTCATTGGACGGCGTCCTTCCAAAGGGCGATAGCCCGCCCAAGCCGGAGCGGCCCATGGTGGATGCTGGTGACGCGGTGATCTTCGCTGCGCCCCGGATCCTGCATCGTGGCGTCGCGCCGAAACATGGTTACCGGGATGTCTTGGCGCTCAACATCATGCCCAGCTTGGTGCCGTGGCGCGCGACGCTTGAGGAATTCGGGACGGATCACCTGTTCAGTGTAGACGGTGGTACCCGCAACACGTTGATGACCGACCCCTTCGACCCGCTGATGGCTTACTTTGCCAGAAACCCCGGCCCCGTCGACATGCCCCCCTGGGCCATGTTCGGCGGCATGCTGCCGGCCTGACGATCATCAAACGGATTTCGCGAAGGCCGCCTCGAAGGCGGTCATGATCTGAGCCACGGCGGCGCGTTTCACATGGCGGGTGTCGTCCTCCCAGGGATCGTTCAGGCAGTAACTCACCATCTCGTAACTCGGGAAGTAATAGACGCCGTCGTTGCGGCGACGAAGCTCCTCGGCCGCGGTCCGCAGAACGGCCTTGGAATGGCCGTTCGCGGCGATCACGTGGGTGTCGTCGGCTAATCCTGTTGCCAATAGGGGCACTGGCGATACGGTCACGATCAGTTTAAGAGTTGGATTGTGTGCACGGACCACGTCCAGGAACCGTTGCAGGCAGGCGAGGTTTTCGTCAACGCTGAGCACCCGGTGGCGGAAAAGTGCGAAGTGGTGCGACGTTTTCGGCCCGCGCGAGATGACGCTGCCGTCGGGGATGAATTCCCAGCACTCATTGAGACCGAGGGTCAGGATGAACACCTCAACCTCCTCGAAGGCGTGACGGCAGGCGGCGATGTGTGCTGCCCGGTTTGCCTCTAGTTCATCGATACTATCGAAGCCGATGTTCTCGCGGTAGGGGTCTTGAAAATAGTCACCATCGACTCGCTGTTCGACCAGATGCGGCAGGTCACGCAAGCCAAAAGCCTTCTCCGCCAGTTGTTGAATTGAGGGTGTGTTGAAGATGATACCCCAGCGGGCCGAGGATTCGGGCAACTCACCGTCTCTAGGGTCGGATTCCGTCACCACGTAGTTGTAGCCGCCTAGTTGCAGGTAGTAGGCAATCTCACTGGCGAAACAGCTTCCGGCTGAGCCGATGGGCGTTGATTTGTCCACTAAGGGAATGTTACCGGCATGCGGGACGGCCCCAATGAGTGGCCGTGCCAACGTTGGATGCGCCGGGTTCGGCCAGAACACCGCATCTGGGTTCGGTTTCACCTCGGTCTTGTAGCGGTTTGTCTCGGTCAGGAACTGCCGTTCGTAGCGTGCAAAATGCGCCCCCTGTTCCAGAAGGTCGGCATTCAAATGGCCAAGTGGCGCGTTCTTGAACGCGCCGTCTAGGTTTCCGGCGAAGAATCCACGCAGCATGCCCAACAATTGATCTAGAGACGCGAACGTCTGTCCCGACTTGGCGATGCTCTCGCTAATGAAGCCGCGTACGGTTCCGGAAGGAATGGCGGCGTTCAAAACCAGGTTGACGAAGGCTGGCTGAAGGCTCTCGGCCTCGGTGAACAGAACGGACGGCGTGTCGTCGGCCAAGGGGCGTTCCTCAATCACGTGGCGACAGCGTCGGCTTTGATCAGATCGGCGCATTTTTCACCGACCATGATGCTGGGGGCATTGGTATTGCCCGATGGCATGGTGGGGAAGATGGATGCATCCGCAACCCGCAGGCCCTCCAAGCCATAAACCCGCAGATGGTCGTCGACGACCCCTTTCGGTCCCATCCGGCAGGTGCCAATCGGGTGGTAGGCAGTTTCCGAGGTCAACCGGATCCAATGTTCGATCTCGTCATCGGTGCTGACGTCGGCCCCGGGCACGAATTCGACGCCCCGGATCTTCTTAAGCGGGGCCTGGTCTGCGATCTCGCGGGCCATCTTCACGCTGGCGATCATCGTCTCCTGGTCAATTCGCTCACCCATGAAGTTAAAGCGAATTGCTGGCTGAGCGTAGGGGTCGGCCGATCGAATATGGATGGAACCGAGGCTTTCCGGCCGAAGCTGGCAAACGGAAAACCCCATGGCTGGAAACGGTTGCGGAGTGCGACGTTTCACGTCCTTGATGGCATAGGGGATGGCGAACAATTGAATGTCCGGGCTCGCCAGTTCTGGACGGGATTTCAAGAATCCCATGACCGGAGCCGCGGGCAGGCTCAGGAAACCGCGCCGCGTGAGCAGATAGCGGGCGACTTCGCCAACAAGCCCGAGACCCGATGCGCGGTGGTTATAGGACAGGTGGGCCTGGCTCAATTTCCATTGCATTCGGGCGATAATGTGGTCGCGCAGGTTCTCCCCAACCGCATCCATCTCGTGCAACACCTCGATCCCGTGCGTCTTCAACAGATCTGGCCGGCCAATACCCGAAAGTTCCAGAATGTGCGGCGACCCAATGGCGCCTGCGGACAAAATTACCTCGCGGCGTGCGCGCGCCTCATGGATTTGACCGCCACGCTCATAGGTGACGCCGACGCAGCGCTTGCCCTCCAGAATAAGGTGGTTGGTGTGAGCTTCGGTGACGATGGTCAGGTTTTGCCGGTGGCGGGCAGTTTTCAAGTAACATTCAGCCGTGCTCATGCGCCGGCCGTTCCGGATCGAGGCCTGGGTGCGCACCATGCCTTCCTGATCGGCACCGTTGTAATCCGGATTGCGTGGGTGACCGGCAGCTTCGGCGGCATCAAGGATGGCATCATAGAGCGGGTTCTGATCGTCGACCTCGCTCACGCCTTGGGGGCCGTAACCGCCACGCAGTTCATCGCCACCCTTCTCGTAGTTTTCCATCCGCTTGAAGATTGGACCGACGGCGGACCAGCTCCAGCCTCGGTTTCCCAGTTGGCCCCAAGTGTCGTAGTCGAGATGCTGCCCGCGCACCCAGACTTGGCCATTGATGGCCGATGAGCCACCCAGCAGCTTACCGCGCGGCACCGGGATCTTGCGGTTCGCGGTGGTCTCCTCGGGTTCCGAGAAGAACCGCCAGTTCGGACCAGGCCGATCAATCAACAGGCCGAAGCTGATTGGTAACGGCGTGTAGGGGTGGCTTGCTTTGCCGGCTTCGAATAGGAGAACGCGGGTGCCTGAATCTTCGCTCAGCCGATGCGCCAAAGCCGCGCCGGCTGAACCGGCGCCAATGATAATATAATCCGCCTGGGGTTCCGGGCTTGTCTGCATGATAATGGCTCCTCCCATTGGCGCTTAGCCTAGCGCGGGGGCTGCCGGTGGGACAAGCTTGGGCGCGCTCCTGTTGATCGCTTCATTAGGAGGCTCTCGCGTATTGGACATCCAAGGTGATTTGCGGCACGCCCGTCCGGTCCGCATAGTTACGCCATTAGTTTGCCGCTTGTCCCCGTTTCTGTTCAGCCTAAGTGCATCGGTCGGCCTGCGATAAGGCGCACTCATCTTGACGTCTAGCCTCCCAGCGCCTATGTCCAGGTCCACGATTTAACGGAACCGAGCCCCTTCCCGCATGGCCCTGATGCCCATCATAATTGCGCCTGATCCGCGTCTGAAGATCAAAACCAAGCCCGTCGATCATGTCGACGATGCCGTGCGCGCCCTCATGGACGACATGTTGGAAACCATGTACGCGGCGAACGGCATCGGACTCGCCGCCCCGCAGGTCGGCGATACGCGCAGCGTCATCGTTGTCGATTGCGCCCGTCAGGATGATGGTCCCGCCCCCATCCAGATGGCCAATCCGCAAATCATCGCCGTTTCTTCCGATGACAACGCCCATGAGGAAGGATGCCTATCCCTGCCCGAGCA
>CAZNWX010000187.1:0-4722 GCA_964576415.1 uncultured Magnetovibrio sp.
TTGCCGTCGGGGCGCTGGGGATACTGGGACGCCACGTACGTAGCGTACTGATCATAGAACGCCGCCGCCGCGTCATCTGCCAGCGCGTCCAACAGAGGTTTCAAAACTGAACCCTTGGTCCATTCTGCAACGGCGTTCTTGCCATCCAAAATCTGCAGATACTCGGTTTCCCAGATATCGATAGCGCTCACGTGGGCTCGGAGAAGACCGTAATAGTAATCGGGCGGGCCGACCGGATCGCGGAGAAGGAGCGGTTCCAATTGTGCGCGATGCGGGCCGGCCGCGACTAGGTCATTTATGATGGCGTGCGATGGTGCGGTCCAGTTGCGCGGCAGTTGAAAGGCGAAAATACCGCCCACGCGGACGTTAGCGACCAGACGAGGCAACAGAGTGTCGTGATCCCGAAGCCACTGAAAGACCGCGTTGGAATAAAGAACGTCCGCCATGGCATCCGGCGCCCAGTCAACCAGGTCGGCCTGAATCCATGTCTTATCAGGATGAAGATCGCGGGCCTGGGCCAGCATGGTCTCCGAGGCATCGACGCCGATCACGTCAGCTGCGGGCCATCGCTGTTGGATCAACCCCGTCACGTTTCCAGGACCGCATCCCAGGTCATAAACGGTTTCCGGGTCATCTACGTCGGCCTGCGCCAGCAAATCCAAAGCCGGACGGATCCGCGGGCCATGAAACTTTAGGTACTGATCCGGATCCCAGGTTGACGCCACAATAGTTCTCCCCGCGCGTTTGCTCGCGGCATCCTAGCGGCGGAAACCTCCGCGCTCTATTTCTAAATGACCGCCGCACCCAGCATCACCAAATATCTTTGGGAGTTCCTGTTCGGTCATGCCGGTCTCATCGGTGCGATTGCTCAGCCTGAAATCCAATGGAAAAAACGGCCTTTGCGTAACTCCAACGTTTTTTCACCTCCGGCGGCATGCCTTGGAAACCATCAGGGGGCCTATCCAAACCTTGAGAGAAACTTGACGATTTTTCGGGTACGATCGCTGAAAAGGGAAGGGGTATAAAAACTGCTCGCGGCCCTCTTCGACACCTCGCCAAAGGTGGGATACGGCGCTATCATGGTCGCCATGGCACCGATTTTTAGTTTTTCACTCATGGCCAGCACCCAGGGCTGGATCAGTTCGCCGGCGTGCGCACCGACGATCCCGCAACCCAAGATTTGCCCCTTTGGCGTGATGATAGCCTTGACTAGGCCGTCCGTCGCACCTTCGGCCTGGGCCCGGTCGTTCTCGTGGAACGGCCAGCGCAGGACACGAAAATCTTTGTCGGCCTGCTTCGCGCCCGCTTCGTTGAGACCCACCTGGGCCAGTTCGGGCGCCGTGTAGGTCACCCATGGCACGGTACTATGATCGGCCTTCGCCGGCAGGTGGAACAGGGCGTTCTTGATTACCACGCCCGCGTGATAACCAGCCACATGGGTGAACAGGAAGCCGCCGGCCACGTCACCGATTGCAAACACCTTCTTGTTGGACGTACGCAGGCGGGCATCAACCGGAATGCCCTTCTCAGAATACTCGATACCAGCCTTTTCCAGATCCAACCCGGCAACATTCGGCCGGCGCCCCGTGGCGACCAGGAGGTGCGAACCGTCGACGACCTCTTCACCGCCGTGCTTTTCAAGCACCACGCGGACACCGTCTGCATAGGGCTCGATTCGAATGATCTTCACACCTTCGCGGGCAGTCAGGCCGTCCCGGAGAATCTGTTGGCGAACCATATCCACCAACTCCGCGTCATCCTTTGGCATGATCGAAACCATCTCAAGGACAGTCACTTCACAACCCAAGTGGCGATGCGCCTGGGCCAATTCGATTCCCATGGGACCGCCGCCTATGACGATCAGATGCTCGGGCAATTGATGGCGGTTGAACACGGTTTCGTTAGTCAGATATGGCACCTGGTCGAGACCCGGTATGGGTGACACGAACGCCGTCGACCCTGTCGACACGACGATCCGTCGCGCCTTGATGCGAACACCATCGGCTTCCACTTCTTGACGGCCAACGAATTTACCAGCGGCCTCAATGACCTTGACCCCAAGGCCCTCGAACCGTTCCACGGAATCGTTCGGTTCAATAGCGCCGATAACGCCCCGCACGTGGCCATAAATATCTTCTGAGCGCGATGTGGGGCCCGCTGCGGTAATCCCAAAGCGATCCGCATCGCGAACCGATTGCGCAGCATGTCCGGCCGCTAACAAGGCTTTTGATGGGACGCAGCCATAGTTGAGACAATCACCGCCCTTTTTATATTTTACCCGAAGGACGGTTTCCGCCCCCTTTGGGGCCGCGCCGGCGGCGACGGCCAGACCGCCGGCACCACCGCCGATGACACAGATATCGACGTTCATCGTTTCACTCATTTCGACACCGCTATGCTTCTGAAGATTTGATCCACTTGTAAACGATCGGCACCAGCGACAGGATCGCCAGGGCAATGATCGGGCCTAGTGTTTTGGGCTGGAAGATAATCCCAAGATCCGGCGTACCGCCAGCATCGAACACCGCGCCCAGGCCGTTTCCAACGCTGCAGAAGACGGCACTGCCGGGAATGATCCCGACGAACGTGCCAATTGCATACGTCCTGAGTGACACGCCGAGGAAGGCAGGCACCAAGTTTACAAACCAGAAAGGAAACACCGGAACAAGCCGAAGAAATAACAGATAACTCAGCGCATTCTCGCGGAAACCTGCTTCCATACGCTCGCCGGCACCACCCATCTTTGCGCGGAAAAAATCCGCCAGCGCATACCGAGCAACCAGGAAGATGGCAACGGCACCAAGGGTCGCGGCGAACACGACGACCGTAATCGCGATGCCCGTGCCAAACACAAATCCGCCCCCCACTGTAATCCAAGTCGCGCCGGGAAGGGAAAAGGCGACGGCGACGGCATATCCGACAATGAAAAGCGTGATGGCCAAGAACCGGTTTTCGCTAGTCCACTGCACAAGGGTCTGGCGATGTTCGCTCAAGGTATCAAACGTGAGGTACTGATCGCAGCCCAGACCAAAAAATATGGCCACGCCGGCGACAATAATCGCCAACGGCCACAGGCGAGAGAGCGAAGGCTCTACGTCGGTGGCGACGGCTTCAATCTTCTGCGTGTCTTCCATTGGTTGTTTCTTATCCATTTTGGATCAATCCAACTGTTCGATTAGCAGACTTTATCCTGTTTCCGTAAGTTCTAAAAAATACACCGAATAACATTCCTTTAAGCCGTCCGATACGCGAAATCGCAAATACGGTCTTTGACTGCCGTGGGCGTTGACTTCGGCCCATAGAGCCCCTATACACCGTTCAAATCTCGTCGGAGACGACCCGTGAAAAGAACGTACCAACCCAGTAGATTGATCCGCAAGCGCCGCCATGGCTTTCGCTCCCGCATGGCCACGGTCGGTGGCCGCCGGGTTCTTGCCAACCGTCGCCGGAAGGGGCGCAAGCGGCTGTCCGCTTAATCTTGGCGGCCGGGCTTCTCGGTTTCGCGTGATGCCTACCGTTCAATCGCAATCCGTTCCGATTACACGCTTGAAACGGCGCAGTGATTTTCTACGCGTGGCGCATCGTGGCCAAAAATGGGCGGCCCCCGGTTTTGTATTACAGTCGCACCGAAGGAAGGATGCTGAATCTAGGTCGCGTGATGGCATCAGAATTGGATTTACGGTAACCAAGAAAGTGGGAAACGCGGTCATACGAAATCGCACGCGCCGGCGCCTAAAGGCTGCCGCCGTGGACGTGATGGCCGCGCATGGACAAGATCTTACCGATTATGTGTTGATCGGACGGGCGGGCACATTAAAACGTCCCTATGCCTTGCTGGTCGCGGATCTTGAAACGGCCATGCAGAGACTTAATGCATATCGGGCCTGACGACGGCTCCCGCAACGATTCAGGGAAAAGACCATGTGGAAGCGCATCGAAAAAACAGTCAGGATCGTGTTGAAGGGCGTCATCCGCGCCTATCAGCTCCTACTGTCGCCGGTTCTTGGAAATAACTGCCGTTTCCATCCAAATTGCTCAACCTATGCTGTCGAAGCGATCAATCAAAACGGTGCTATGGGGGGCGCGTGGCTGGCCGCTAAACGGATCGCGCGGTGCCACCCCTGGAACCCAGGCGGGTTCGACCCGGTGCCGATGCCCGACGAACCCATAAAAGTTCAAAATGAACCAATTACCCTGTCCTCGGGAGGCGCTGCCGGACAATGATTGATAACAAGAACCTTGTGCTGGCCATTGCGCTGTCGGTCGCGATCCTTTTCGGGTTCGAGCTGTATTTTAAAGAGACCCGCCCGCCGCTGCCCCCGGAAGGCCAGCAAACCGAGCAGACGGCCGGTCCGTCGGCCGTCCCAGACACAACCGCGCCAACCACGCCGGCCGCACCTAGCGCCTCTTCGGTGCCCGCGGCAACCCGTAGCCAGGCCCAGGCGCCCTCTTCGTTCAGCGCACCCGGCTCACCATCCTCTTTAGCTCAGGTCAACCGCAAAGCGGTCTTGGCCAACACCAAACGCATTCCCATCGACACGCCCCGGCTGTATGGCTCCATCTCCTTGACCGGCGGCCTTATCGATGACCTGACACTTGCTGATTACCGCGAGAAAATCGAACCAGACAGTGCAGAGATCGTCCTGCTAAACCCGCAGGGCATGACGGCTAGCTACTACACCCAGCATGGCTGGTCCACGACCGGCGCCGTCAAGGTTCCGC
>CAZNWX010000187.1:4732-4950 GCA_964576415.1 uncultured Magnetovibrio sp.
AAACAGCACGAAGCTGACCCCAGAAAGTTCGGCGGTCTTGACCTGGGACAATGGCGAGGGGTTGACGTTTAAACGTACCATCGCCGTGGATGCAAACTATATGTTCACCGTCACCCAGGAGATCGCGAACAAGTCGAACGCAGCCCAAACCTTCGCCTCCTATGGCCTTGTCTCTCGATGGACGACACCAGAAACCACCGACTTCTACATCCTTCATG
>CAZNWX010000188.1:0-937 GCA_964576415.1 uncultured Magnetovibrio sp.
CTGAGCGCGACATGTCTGAGGAGGCGTTTTCCATTCATGGCCTGTCGGAGGAGTTTCTTTCCAAAAAGCCGGTTTTCGCCGACATCGCGGATGCGTTTCTGGACTTCGTTGGCGACGCCCGCTTCGTCATTCATAATGCCGAATTCGATATGAATTTCTTGAACTGGGAACTCAAGGCGTTAGGATTGGGGCCCTTGGCTATGGATCGGGCAACAGATACCGTCAGTTTGGCCCGACAGAAATTTCCTGGCGCGCCCGCCAGCCTGGACGCTCTGTGCAAACGATTTCAGATCGATAACTCAAACCGCCAGCTTCGCCTGTTAGCGGACGTCTATCTTGAACTTATCGGCGGGCGACAACGCGGCCTATCCCTCGGTGGCCAGCACGTTATTGCGGAAACTGAGACTGTCGCCTCAAAGGCGGACCGGCCGTCTAGGTCGCATGTTGCGAGTCCCGAAGAACTGGCGGCCCATGAGGCTTTTAAAGAGAAAATTTCTGACGCCGTCTGGTCGCAATAGGGGCGGTGGCGGCACCGCGCCTATTGCAATCCATCATGGATTAGTTGGGGCCCGCGCCCTCAGCCTGGGTCTGTGCGGCCAGTTGTTGTTGGTACATTCCCGCAAAATCCAAGGGGCCGAGCATGAGCGGCGGAAAGCCGCCGTCGCGCGACACATCAGCCAGAATGTTGCGGGCGAAGGGAAACAGAAGGCGCGGGCACTCAATCAACAGAACCGCACCCTTGACCTCGTCCTCGACATTGACGGTGAACAGTCCGCCGTATTCCAGCTCCAGCATAAATGCCGTTTCGGTGCCTACGGTGCAGGTTGCCTCCACCTTCAAGACCACTTCGAATATATTGTCCTCGAACTCCATGAAGTCGACGTTTACGCCAATCTTCACATCTGGGTCTTCCTGCTGCATCGCCGCGAAAATCTTT
>CAZNWX010000188.1:947-4949 GCA_964576415.1 uncultured Magnetovibrio sp.
GGCGCTTCGAAAGACAGATCTTTGGTGTACTGGGCATTGACGATGATGGGTGGGACGGCCTCTTTGGGCTGGGTGCCACCCTCGGCGGGAGAAAACTCTTCGGCCATGGAAACTCTCCGTATCTGGGGGCGCCTTGGCTAACATGGATGGCCGACGACGACAACTCTGAAAGACACCGGCAGGTAGGCCGGGCGCCGTTTAGCGCCAAGGGGGCAGCTGCGGGTCTGATTCGGACGTCGGCGAGGGGTGATCGGTGATGTCGGCAAACTCGCCATTGATGGTTTCTCCGTCAGGATGGACGGCTGCGTCGCTCATTCCTGAAGTGTGCGTCTGAATGCGGCTGGTGAGGCTGGACATGACAAAATGGCGGATTACTGGAACCAATAATATGAACCCAACGGCGTCGGTAATGAAACCGGGCAACAATAATAAAGTACCGGCGATCAGCAAGCACAACCCATCGAAAACGTGGCGGGCCGGAAACCGTCCGGCGCCCACCTCGTCTCGCACCCTTCGCAATACTGCAACGCCCTGGTGACGGATTAGGATAGACCCGGCGATAGCCGTCGCGAAGATGGCCCCAATGGCCGGCCAAAGGCCCCATTGGCTGCCGACCTCGACGAATATAGCGATCTCGGCGATGGGCACGGCAATAAAGGCGGCAAGAATCCAGGTCAGCATGCTTGTCCTTTAGGCTTGGGACGCTTATCTAAGGTGTAGGTTTATTGGCCGGCTCTGTCGAGGGGGATCCAACGGTCAGATGAACCGCATGTGGACCCGTCTGTCGGAAACGGTTAACCTGACAGTGGCGGGGCTCGCGATTTCGTAACCTGAGGATCGATATCGGTCCCCGACAAAACGCCAAAGGAGCCGAGCGACGGCGATGGGCAACGGATTTCAATTCATCGACATCATTTTGTTTGCGATGATCGCGGCATTCCTTATCCTGCGCCTCCGCGGCGTACTGGGGCGTCGCGATGGCCATGAAGGTGGGTATCAGGACCCGGTCAAGGCGGACCCGCGCGAAGAGCGACCCGACGACAACGTTGTTCAGCTTCCTAGCCACAGCCCCGACGTGTATGCAGAGCCCGAGACAGTGGCCGCAGATTCGGGCCTCACCGAAGAGGTTCTTGCCGATGAGGTGCTGATGGAGGGTATCGCCGATCTTCTCGCCGCGGATCCCGGCTTCAACGCGGAAGACTTTCTCGTTGGAGCCCGGGTTGCTTTTGAAATGATTCTTGGTGCCTATGCTTCCGGTGACCGTGGAACCTTGGAAAATCTACTGGGCCCGGAGGTCTATGACAATTTTCGCTCGGCGATTGATGACCGCGAGGCCGCGGGCTACGAAATGGAAGAGACGCTGGTCAGTATCCGCTCGGCTGATATTGTCGAAGCCTACATGGATGGACCGCACGCCCACGTCACGATCAAGTACCTCTCCGAACAGGTCCATGTGCTGCGCGACAGCGAGGGACATGTGATCGAAGGCAATCCGAATCAGGTGGCCGATGTGGTCGATTTCTGGACTTTTGCCCGCGATACCGGCTCGCGCGACCCCAACTGGCATTTGGTGGTAACGCGCAGCCTTGATTGACACAGCGTCCAGGGCTTCGGCCATCCGCTTGCTTTTCGTTTTGGTCGGTGGTCTTGCGTTGGCCGCCTGTGGCGACCTTCCTGCAGTACTCAATATTCCGGGGACCCAACAGGTATCTGTGGGCACCCCCCGCGGGTCCGTCACGCCTGCGCAGGACGGCTTTTCCCTTTTTCCGGTGGCTTTTAAGGATATTCCGGGTTGGAGGGCGGACCGGCACAGTGACGTGCTGCCGGTTTTTCTGCGCAGTTGTTTGCGATTGCGCAAGCAACCGCCGGACGGGGCCATGGGTTCCCGGGCGGAGATGGGGCGGGTGTCCCAGTGGGTCCGTATTTGTGATGACGCGAATGTGATCCGGCCGGGCAACGAAACCGAAGCCCGGTATTTTTTCGAAACCCGGTTCGTGGCCTATCGGGTATCCCATAATCAAGGCAACACGGGTCTGATCACTGGGTATTACGAGCCGGACCTGCGCGGGTCGTGGACCGCGGATGCGCGGCATCGCTTTCCTCTGTATGCTTTACCGAAAGATCTTATTTCCTCGGACCTTGGCAGCTTTGATGACAAATGGAAGGGCGAGCGGATTGCGGGTCGAATGGATGACAACCGCTACATTCCCTATTATTCCCGAGCGGAAATCGAGCAGGGCGCCCTTCGCGGCCGGCAGCTGGAGATTGTCTGGGTTGACAATGCGATTGATTCCTTCTTTCTCCACATTCAAGGGTCCGGACGGGTGACCTTGCCGGACGGAACACACGTGCGCATTGGTTACGCCGGTCGCAATGGGAGAAGGTACACGGCGGTAGGGCGAGAGTTGGTCGCTGCCGGCGTGATGCCGCTGGAAGATGTGACCATGCCCTCCATTCGCGCATGGATGGAGGAAAATCCCGTGGCGGCGCAGGCGCTGATGCGTAAAAATAAGTCGTTTGTGTTTTTTCGGGTCATAAAAGGTGAGGGCCCCATTGGCGCGCAGGGGGTGGTCTTGACGCCGCGCCGAAGTATTGCGGTCGACAGAAAATATTGGCCGCTGGGTGCGCCAGTCTGGATGGACACGACGGATCCGGGGACGCGCCCAGCAGTGCCGTTGCGCCGACTGGGCGTTGCGCAGGACACTGGCAGCGCGATCAAAGGGGCGGTCCGGGCGGATTATTTTTGGGGCCACGGCAACGCAGCCGGCAGCAAGGCCGGCACAATGAAAGGCCGCGGCCGCCTGTATATGCTGCTGCCGCGCACCGCCGTGACCAATCCGCCGTCTTGAGGGGGCATAATGGAACGAAAGACCGGATCACAGGATGGCCCGCGTGTCGGAGTTTTCGCGACTTGTTTGGTAGACCTGATGCGCCCCGCCGTGGGCTTCGCGACCGTGCGTCTTTTGGAGCGGGCGGGGTGCCGGGTTGCGGTGCCAGCAGCGCAGACCTGTTGTGGGCAACCGGCCTACAATTCAGGAGATAACGAATCGGCCGTCGCGATTGCGTGTCAGGTGATCACCACGTTCGCGTCGTTCGATTATGTGGTGGTGCCGTCTGGATCCTGCGCCGGCACCTTGAAAAAACATTACCCCGAAATGTTTGCCAACGACCCGATATGGGGGCCGCGCGCCGAAGATTTATCAAGGAAGACCTACGAGCTAACTCAATTTCTCGTTGACGTCGTGAAGTTCAGAGACGTGAGCGCAAATTGGTGCAATGCAGTGACCTATCATGACTCCTGCTCCGGACTTCGGGAGCTGGGAATCAAGAACCAACCTCGAGCCCTGCTAGAGAGCGTAAGCGGGTTAATTCTATCAGAGGGCGCCGAGTCTGAATCCTGTTGCGGTTTTGGTGGCTTGTTTTGTGTGAAATATGGCGACATCTCCAACGAAATCGTTGGGCGCAAAGTGGCGGATATCCATGAAACTGACGCCGATATGGTATTGGGTGGGGATTTGGGTTGCCTCATGAATATTGCGGGCAAGCTGAAGCGCCAAGGCAGTACACTTGAGGTCCGACATGTGGCGGAAATTCTGGCGGACATGCATGATCACGCGGCCATCGCCGACCCGGATAGCGCGGGAGACGTCTGATGGACCCACAAATTCGGCAATTCAGGGGCAATGCCCGGGGCGCCATAAATAATCGCAATTTACAGAGTGCCCTGGCCAAGCTGTCCAGCGGGTTTCCAGCGCGCCGCTCGCAGGCCGCCGCTCGCCTTCCTGAATTCGAGGCGCTCCGCAATGAGGCGCGCGCCATCAAGGACCATGTTTTGGAACATCTGGACATCTATCTGGAGCGCTATGAGGCTGAGGTGATGGCGGCCGGTGGCCAGGTCCATTGGTGTGCTGATGCCGACGCGGCCCGAGCCAAGATCACGGAGATCTGTAAGGCCGCTGGCGCCAAGACGGTGACCAAAAGCAAATCTATGATTGGCGAAGA
>CAZNWX010000189.1:0-4942 GCA_964576415.1 uncultured Magnetovibrio sp.
CGTCTCAGCTGCGCCGGTTGGGCGCGTCATGTGATTGGTCGCGCGAGCGGTTCACCATGGATGACGGCTTGTCAGGTGCTGTGCGTAAGGTCTTCGTTGACCTGCATAAACAGGGACTGATCTATCGCGACAAACGCCTCGTCAATTGGGACCCGAAGTTGCACACCGCCATTTCCGATCTGGAAGTCGAACAGCGCGAGGTGGTCGGTAAACTTTGGCACTTCAAGTATCCGATAGAGGGCCGGGACGGCGAATATCTGACCGTAGCAACGACGCGACCCGAGACCATGCTAGGCGACGTGGCGGTTGCCGTGCACGCAGACGATTACCGCTACAAAGACTTGATCGGTAAGTACCTTGTGCTGCCCATCGTCGGTCGCCGTCTGATCATCGTGGCCGACGACTATGCCGATCCGGAAAAAGGCACCGGCGCGGTGAAGATGACACCGGCGCACGACTTTAATGACTTCGAAGTGGGGCGTCGCCACAACCTGAAACTGGTCAATATTTTTGATGAGAATGCTCATCTTAACGAGAACGTGCCAGACCACTATAGGGGCATGGAACGGTTCGCGGCCCGAGACAAGATCGTCGCGGAAATGGAATCACTCGGTCTTCTGGATAAGATCGAAGACAACCACATGACCGTTCCTTATGGTGACCGCTCTGGCGTCGTCATCGAGCCCTGGCTTATGGACCAATGGTTCGTGGATGCGCAGCGGTTGGCCGGCCCGGCGATTACCGCGGTGGAGCAGGGCAAGACCAAGTTCGTTCCGCAGCAATGGGAAAAAACCTATTACGAATGGATGCGAAACATTCAGCCCTGGTGCATTTCGCGCCAGATCTGGTGGGGTCATCAAATTCCCGCGTGGTTTGCGCCGTCCGGCGAAATTTTTGTGGAAATGACCGAAGAAGAAGCCTACGCCGCGGCTCGTGTAGCCTGTGGTGATGAGGTCGTCTTGACCCAGGATCCGGATGTCCTGGATACTTCGTTCTCGTCGGCGCTCTGGCCTTTCTCGACGCTCGGATGGCCGGACGAAACGCCTGAGTTGGCTCGGTATTATCAGACCGACGTTTTGATTACCGGGTTTGACATCATCTTCTTTTGGGTCGCCCGGATGATGATGATGGGCATCCATTTCATGGATGACGTACCGTTCCATACGGTCTACATCCACGCTCTGGTTCGTGATGAACAGGGCCAGAAAATGTCCAAGTCCAAGGGGAACGTCATCGACCCGCTTGAACTCATTGACAAATTTGGCGCCGACGCTCTGCGATTTACTCTGACCGCCTTCGCCGCCCAGGGTCGGGACGTCCGCCTCTCGGAGCAGCGGGTCGAAGGGTACCGGAACTTCTGCACCAAGATCTGGAACGCCGCACGGTTCTGTGAAATGAACGTTTGTCGCCCCGTCGCCGATTTCGATCCGTCATCTGTCAATGAGACGGTGAACAAGTGGATCGTTGGTAAGGTCGCGGAGGCTGAACGCGCCATGTCAACGGCCATCGACGCCTACCGGTTCAATGAGGCAGCCCAGGGCGCCTACGCGTTTGTCTGGGGTACGTTCTGCGACTGGTACCTCGAGTTTATCAAACCGATCCTTCAGGAACATGGCGATGCGGACGCTCAGACGGAGACGCAAGCCACGGCGGCATGGGTATTGGATCAGATCTTGCATCTGTTACATCCGATCATGCCGTTTATTACCGAAGAGCTTTGGGAGAGCATTTCCGCTGACCGGCCGGTGCCTCTGATCCGCGCGCCATGGCCGAACCTGGATGACGGCCTGATCAATGCAGATGCGAATGCGGAGATGGATTGGCTGGTGCGTTTGATTTCTGAAATCCGTAGTGTGCGTGCTGAGATGAATGTACCTTCCAAAGCGGAAGTCCCAATTGGGATTGCCGGCGTTGGCGATATGGCGTCCGCAGTGATGGTTCGCCATGCGGCCTTGCTGACGCGTTTGGCACGCATTCAACGTATCGACGCCATCGCGGCAGCGGATGTGGAATCGGCCGCCAAAGGCGCGATCCAGTTCGTGTTGGATGAAGCCACGGTCTTTGTCAGTGTCGCCGATTTCATCGATGTGGCCACCGAACAGGCGCGTCTCGACAAGGAATTGGCGAAGCAGCAAAGCGAGATCGAACGCTTCGAGAAGAAGTTGGCTAATGAGAAATTCGTCGCCAACGCCCCAGAGCCCGTGGTCGAAGCCGAGCGCGAGAAACTAGCGGACGCGCATGTGGCCCTGGCGAAATTGACTGAAGCCCGCGAACGGCTTGTCGGTGTTGCGTAAGCGTCACTAACGCGTCTTTAACTTGGTTTCGTATACACTGCCGAGATGACAAGTCCTAGCAACGACGACTTTCAGATTCCGAAGCTCCGCGAGCATGCGACGCCGGAAGAACGCGCGCAGTGCGTGATCATGCGCCTTGAGCAGTTCATCCGTGAAGGTCGAGCCATTGACGCGGGCATGTCCTTCAAGAAATGGCAGGCTATGGCGCGCACGGAGATTGCCATCGCCATTGCCGAGGCGGAGAATTCTCAAGATCAGGACGAGATCAACAGTCGTCGCGTTTTGTTTGTAGCCGCGGCAGCGATGATCACCATCGGGTTCTGGGGCACGGCAGTCAGCTTCCACCACGTGGGGCATCTGGCGGCTGGAATTATCTGCGCCGGCGCGGGTGCTGTGCTGTTGTTCGTCATAGGCCATTGGCGCTTCCGCAAATGGAATAACCGTCGCAACGCGAAGGAACGCGCTAAGCGGCTGAAGCGTGTCGAAAACCTGAACAAGCGTATCAAGCGGTTGGAAATGGAGCTGGTCAAGGAAGAGGAAGCCATAGAAGAGGCTGTCCGGAAGCGCCGGCTTTTTATGTCGCGTTAAAGAACCCGGTCGAGAACCGAGATCAACTTTTCCACATCGTCCTCGCTGGTGTAATGCGCGAGCGAGGCTCGAACCACGCCGTCATCGGCGTCGGTGATGCCAACGGCTTCCAAAAATCGCTTCGCGTAAAAATGACCGTTCGACAGCCCCACCCATTCAGCAGCGGCCAAGGGCGGTATCTCCGCGGATTTTTGGTTATCCACTGTGAAGGAAAAGGTGGCGACGCGCTGGTCAGCGGCTCCAGTCGTTGGACCGATCAAGCGGACGTTGCGTTTCGTATTCAGAAATTCGACGATTTTGTGCGCCAACGTGGCTTCATGTTGCGCAATCATGTCAAACATGGCAGCGGCGCGCGCGCGCGGATCACCTGGTGGATTGCTCAGATGATGCTCGGCTAAAACATCTAGATAATCGGTGATGCCCGCAAGGCTTGCAATCATCTCGTGTTGTGGGCCGGCCGGATTGAGTTTGTGGGCGATATCGTCATCGTCGAAGAAATAGTGGCCCTGATTTTCGGCATCGATCAGCAAGTCCTTTTTGCCATAGAGGCAGCCCATGTGGGGGCCGAAGATCTTGTAGAAACTGAAGAGATAGAAATCTAAGTCCCAGGCCTTGACGTCGATGGCCCGGTGAGGTGCGAAGGCGACCGCATCCACGCAGACCAAGGCGCCCGCATCATGGACCTTAAGTGTGATTTCAGTAACATCATTGATCTCGCCTAGAACATTTGAAACGTGCGGGAAAGCGACCAAGCGGGTGCGCTCGGTCAGAAGCGAATCAAGAAGCCTCGGGTCCAATGATCCGGTCTCCGGATGGACCGGCCAATCTAGGATTTTCAGGCCAAACTCCTGAAGCCGTCGCCAGGGGCCGGAATTGGCTTCATGGTTTTGGACTGCGACGATGATTTCGTCGCCATCCGACCACGCCGGGCGCAGCGCATTGGCGAGAATATAAACGCTGTAGGACGTGGACGGCGTAATCAGAACTTCGCCTTTGTCCGCGCCAATCATGGCGGCCATACGGGCGTGGCTATCGTCCATGTGAGCCTGGGCCTGAGCGGCGACTGGAAAATGTGGTCCCGGCTGCACCTGTGTTTCCCGCATGTAAGCGGTGATGCGGTCGATGACGGGGTTCGGGACGTAACTGCCGCCGGCGTTATCGAAAAAGGACCATTCCCAGCATGTTTCGGGATATTGGGCGCGTACGAATGCCATGTCGAGCGCGGCCACTTTGGATTTCATCATGTTATCTCAGTCTTCAGGAATATAGATGGGAGATTATGACGGTGCCTGACCTCGATGACGCCGAGTTGCGCCGTGAACTGTGCATAGCTTGGCGCTCAAAGTCCGCAGTTAGCGCGCTCGGCATGGAAATGCGACAACTTATCGACCCTGTGTTCGAGGTGCGGAATTCCACTTCCCTTCGTACCTGAGGGATATTCAAACGACGGTAAGCACGACCTGGCCGCGACGTTCAAACAACTGAAGTTGTGACGTCGCCTTACGACCGAAACCGATTTTTTGGCACAAACCCCGACACAGAAACGTCACGGGCATTGCGGACCCAAACCTCCCGGTTGGGATGCAGGCCACCGCCTCGGGTCGCGGGAACGGCCGAATGCCGGGCGCGTTGCAAAAGACGCGTGTCCGCAATCCCGCAATTTGGATGAGATCCATCGTTATCAGCGACGGTCATTTCCCAGGCTGCTTTGCGTTCGGCAAGAATTTTTGGATCGTTGAGCGCCGTGCAGTTCACTTCGTTTGTATTGAGATCGGCAATAATTTCGTCGCCGTCTTCGATGAAGGCGATAGGGCCACCCAATGCGGCTTCCGGGCCCACATGGCCGATGACCAATCCGACCGAGCAGGACGGCGACGAGACACTGGAGGCGTTCTCGGAGATGGGCCACGAAATGATGGCGCAACTTCATGGAGAACGCAGGACGCAGGGATATGCGAACCCGGAGAACGAGACCACCGGCGGCCTATACACCATGGCCATTCAGTACGGCTACGGGTGGCTGTGGCATCGCGCCGGCTTGGATGCCCGCCAGCGAATGC
>CAZNWX010000190.1:0-387 GCA_964576415.1 uncultured Magnetovibrio sp.
CAATAGCCCTCGGCAATGGTGGCGAGGGACGGCCGCGGCTGACCCAGCCGATGCCGGTAGGTCCAGAGGTTGGCAAGTACGTGCTCGATGAAGTTGCGGGTTTCGCGCGATGGCAGGCTCTCAATGAAGAACAGCGGGTCGCCCAGGTCGTCTGTGCGGCGGCGCCACTTGTTCAGATTTCCCGGTCCGCCGTTCCAGGCCGCCAGCATGAGGAACAGGCCGCCGTTGATCTTCGGGTTCTTCATCAACATCTCGATGTAATGCTGGCCGAGGGTCAGGTTGATCTCCGGCTGGAAAAGCTTGCGCCGATTGTTGTAACGCACCCGGGTCGTTCGAGCCACAAAACGCGCAGATCCTGGAATGAGCTGCATCAGTCCCCGAGCGCCC
>CAZNWX010000190.1:397-4939 GCA_964576415.1 uncultured Magnetovibrio sp.
GATTGATGCGGAACCCGCCGGCTGGCTCCCAGGCTGGGATGGGGTAGGCGGCCCCGTCAAAGCCGCCGCCCTGCGGATACAGGCGCGCATCCAGGCGAATGGCCAGGTCGGCCATTCCCGCCTGGGCGGCCAGCGTGAGGACGCCACGCGACAGCGTTTCGTCGGCGCCACGCGTCAGGTTACGCAATTCGCGGCCGGCCCGAACGGGTTGGTCGAGTTGCAGGAGCGCCATGGCTCGCCGTCCGCGGGGGCGGTCCATGAGGGCATCGAAGGTGGTCACGTCCAGCCCCGGCGGCATCCATTTGAAAGGCAGAGGCCGACCCAGAATGTGGAGCGCCAACAGGCCGTAGAATGTGCGCGGTTTCGCAGCGGCCGCCTCCAGGAAGGTATTGACCCGATCGGGGCGGCGCGCCACCAGATTGGCACGGGCCGCCCAGAAGGCCGCGGCGGCGTGAAACCAGTCGGAGTCGCTGCTATTGCGGGCGGCTTCTTCGAAATGATCGGCCGATTGACCTCTAAGGCCCAATCGCCAGGCGGCCAATCCGGCCGTCCAGTGGGCGTCGGGGACCAGATGGCCTGAACGCTGCGCCGCCTGTCCGGCCCACAGTAGTGCGAACTTGTCGCGGCCGTCGTTGAAATAAACCTGGCCTAGCTTGGCCCTGGCCTGGTCGTACTCGGCGTGGCTAAACAAACGTTTCACGTCTCGAGACAGTAGGGTTCGTTTCGCCGCAAGGGTGTGGCCGCGCCGAAGCACCCGATGGATATCACGTTTGTAGTTGCGCACCTTGGATCGGTTGGCGCGGCTAAGCTTGCGGCCCTTGATCTTGCGGGCCTTCGCTTCCGTGGACGTCGCCGGCACCCGGATGCGTACCGGCAGTTTCGGACTGCGCCAGTTCTTTGGCTTGCGGCGCAGGGCCAACTTGTACAGCCGCGCGGCATCCGGATGGTCTGCGTAGACCGCCATCCAGTCCTTTAATTCCTTATAACGCGAGCGGTATTTGGTCGGATGCAAGAACCGTTGCGCCAGAACGTGACCGAGGAGAAGCGGATTTTCCAGACGGGCGATCAGCGCATTGGCTTCTGGCCAATGGCCGCCTTTCTGAATGCGAAAAATCTCCCGGTAGCGGTCCACGTCGTTCGAAGACAGGACTTTCGGCGCCGCGGATGAAAGACCAAGCCGGGGTTGCGAGATGATGGCTTCGAGATGGGTGCCGACGGGCATGTCGGCAGATGCAACGCCAATGCCGAAGATGAGCGCGGCCAGCATTCCCGTCGCCCAGGTTTTGCACCGGGCGTGTCCCCCTGTGATCAAGCGATCGTTCAACGTCGTCCCTGCGTCCGTTCTTCGTTCAGGCTTATATAAGGCATCCACCGCCGGGCAACAACCCGTGGGCGCTAGACCCATTCAACCAACTACACATATCGTGAAAAAACCCTTATTGACCAGAATTTGAATTTTTGGGCGCCGCTCACGCGCCATCCGCGCCATCAAGGCGCTGGCGGATCATCAGAAGATCGCGCCAGGCGGCGCGCTTCTGAGCCGGCGTACGCAGCAGGTAGGCGGGGTGGAATAAGGGGGTGGCGGCCACGGACGAGCTAAGGTTTGCGGCGTCGTATGTGAACCAACGTCCCCGCAACTTGCCGATGCCTGTGGTTTGCTCAAGCAGGGATTTCGCCGCCGGGCCGCCCAAGGGGACAATCACTTCCGGCATCATCAGTTCGACCATGCGCTGGACAAAGGGCAGACATGTGGCGGCCTCAATGGTCGTCGGCGTTCGGTTTCCGGGCGGGCGCCAGAACACGGTGTTGGAGATCAGGACTTGGCTCCGGTCCAGATCGATGGACGCCAACATCTTGTCCAGCAACCGACCCGACGGGCCAACGAACGGCTTTCCCTGGCGATCCTCCTCCGCCCCCGGCGCTTCGCCGATGAAGAGGACCCGGCCAGACCGGTTGCCATCGGTGAAAACCATATTGGTCGCCGTCTTCTTCAGGGCGCAACCGTCGAAATCCGTCAGCGCGGCTTGAAGGTCGTCAAAGTTCTTGGCTACGGCGGCAAGTTCGGTTGCCGACTGCACGGAGGCCTCGCCACTCGGCGGCGGTGTGGCCGGCGATACGGTGACTGGTGCGGCGGTGGCCGGCGAGCGCGCGGCCTGCGGCGTCAACTGGGGCGCTGGCGCGATGTCGCGAAGCACCTCTGGCGCTGCGGTGGCGACCGGCTCGGGAGGCGCGAAGTTGTCGACGGGGTGCTCGGCGATGGTCTCATCGATGCCCATCGCAATGTGCCAATCCATCAGGACGCGAGCTTGGTCTATGCCATTCATTGTTTGAACCTATCATAGCGCTGGCGCCGAAGCACTTGGGAAAGATGTTTCACAAGCCGAAGGCTGGTTTCACAAGTCGAAACATCGCGCGATTTCAGTCCCCACTAGGCTATGATAGAAGCTTCCGACCTTCGGGTGCAGAAGGTTAAGTGAGGCAAGCCGCCATGTTGGACAAGTTGACGGAAGAAGTGGTTGAACGAGAGTCCATGGAGGCGGACGTTGTCATCGTCGGCGGCGGTCCATCGGGGTTGTCGGCGGCTATCCGGCTGATGCAACTGGCTGACGAAAACGACGCCGAGCTTATGGTCGTGGTGGTGGAGAAAGGCTCCGAAATCGGAGCCCACATTCTGTCCGGCGCGGTTGTTGACCCCATCGCCCTCAATGAATTGATCCCCGACTGGCAAGACAACGGCGCGCCCTTGAATGTGCCAGTGACGGACAACCAGCATTGGATCTTGAGCGAGACCGGCAAGTCGGCGATGCCGCATTTCATGATGCCGCCGTTGCTCTCGAACGAAGGCTGCTTCACGACTAGCCTAGGCAACCTAACCCGTTGGCTTGGCGAACAGGCGGAAGCGTTGGGCGTCGAGGTCTATCCCGGCTTCGCAGCCTCCGAGGTGTTGTTCAACGACGATGGATCCTTAAAAGGGATTGCCACCGGCGATATGGGCCGGCTCCGGGACGGTAGCCAGGGTCCACACTTCGAACCGGGTATGGAGTTGCACGCCAAGTACACGTTCTTCGCCGAAGGGTGCCGCGGTCATCTGTCGAAACAATTGATGGAGACGTTCAATCTTCGAGCCGGCGTCGAGCCCCAAACCTACGGAATAGGCATCAAGGAGCTGTGGGACGTGCCGGAAGAGAACCACAAGGAAGGCACGGTAATCCACTCTCAGGGCTGGCCCTTGAACGACGTGGTCGGCGGCGGCTTCATTTATCATCAGGAGAACAACCAGATCGCCATTGGGTTCGTGACGACGCTGGATTACGCTAACCCGCACCTGTCGCCCTATGACGAGATGCAGCGCTTCAAGACCCACCCGGCGATCAAGCCCATTCTGGAGGGCGGCCGCCGGGTCGCCTACGGGGCTCGCGCCATCAACGAGGGCGGCCTCCAGTCGGTGCCCAGGCTAGCGTTTCCAGGCGGCTGTCTGATCGGGTGCTCGGCTGGTTTCGTCAACGTGCCGCGGATCAAAGGCACCCACAACGCCATGAAGACGGCTATGCTGGCGGCCGAAGCGGCGTTCAAGGCCATTCAGGGCGAACGCGCCAATGATGAATTGACTGACTACGAACTGGCTTTCCGCAATTCCTGGGCCTATCAGGACCTGTACAAGGTTCGCAATGCGCGTCCGGCGCTGTCGAAGTTCGGGGTCAAGCTTGGCTCGCTCTACGCTGGGATCGACATGTGGCTGAACAACCTGGGGCTGGGCTTCCTGTTCCCATGGACCTTTGGGCACCACGCTGATCACGAACAGATTAAGCCCGCCGCCGAGATGCCGAAGATCGACTATCCGAAGCCGGACGGGGTGCTCACCTTTGATAAACTGACCAATGTTTCGTTCTCGGCCACTAACCACGAGGAAGATCAGCCGGTCCATCTGCAGCTGAAAGATGAAAGTGTTCCCGTTAGCACGAATCTCGCCCTTTACGACGGGCCGGAAAACCGATTCTGTCCGGCCGGGGTCTATGAGTATGTGGACGACGAAGATGCCGGCCATGGCTTTAAGCGTCTGCAGATCAATGCGCAAAACTGCATTCACTGCAAGACCTGCGACATCAAGGATCCGAACCAAAATATTAATTGGGTGGTTCCTGAAGGCGGCGGTGGGCCGAACTACCCGAACATGTAACGAATGCGCGAGCGCGTCGCGGTTCGTGTAGAAAAGTTTAGTGCCGGGGGTGGTGGTCGGGTACACTTGAGCCGAACCATGACCCGCTTTATCCCCCCATTCTTGAACCGATCCCGCATACGAGCCATGTTGTTGGGCACCCACATTGCACTGGCCTTGGGCATTGCGGCGCCGGCTCCTGCACATGCGGCTGGCGCGGAAGCGGCGTCGGGCCATTCGGCCATCGGCAATTATCTGGCCGGGCGCCACGCCCAGGCTGAGAAAGACCTAGGGTCCGCGGTGACGTTTCTGTCGGCGGCGCTCAGGGCCTTGCCGAAGGCGCCGGACCTTTTGCGGCGGACCTTTATCTTGATGACCATCGAAGG
>CAZNWX010000191.1:0-4909 GCA_964576415.1 uncultured Magnetovibrio sp.
CCCGAGATGGAAACGCGGCCGTGCAACGCCTTTGAGGACGCCTTCGAGGCTGTCACCTCAGCGCGAGCAAAATACGCCATGATCCCTATCGACAATTCGGTGGCGGGGCGCGTCGCCGACATCCACCACCTGATGCCAGATTCGGGCTTATACATCATTGGTGAGCACTATCAACGGGTAAACCATCAACTTCTGGCCGTGCCCGGCACCATCATCAACGACATTACCCACGTGCACAGTCACATCCATGCCCTCAATCAGTGCCGGAAACTGATCCGTGAACTGGGCGTCCAGCCGGTGGTTCACGCCGACACGGCGGGCGCGGCACGTGACATCGCCGAATGGGCTGACAAGACTCAGGCGGCGCTGAGTTCGTCCCTGGCGGCGGGGCTTTATGGTCTAGACACGCTGCGTGACGAGGCCGAAGACGCTACCCATAACACCACCCGTTTCGTCATCATGTCGCGCGAACCGCACGTGCCCTCGCAAGGTTCGTTGGAAATGGTCACCACCTTCGTCTTCCGGGTCCGCAACGTACCGGCGTCGCTGTACAAGGCCCTGGGTGGGTTCGCTACCAACGGGGTCAACATGACAAAGCTGGAAAGCTATGTGGATGAGGATTTTGTCGCTGCCCAATTTTACGCGGACGTCGAAGGCCATCCAGAGGATATGCTGCTTAAGCTAGCGCTGGAAGAGCTTCATTTTTTCACACATGAGGTCCGCATTCTTGGCACCTACCCGGCGCATCCGTTCCGTCTGGCTATCGCCAACGGGAATAGGAAGGGCTAGCGGGCAACTAGTGGAAAACGCCGATTCCAGCGGTAGAATTTCAATTTTCTACTACGCGGCTACGGACTGCTGTGCGATCAATTCGTTCAGGCAATTATCTGGAAGCGGTTTGATCGGTGCGAAATCGCGGTGCGCGATCCATTCCTCTCGATTGAAGGCCCTAATGTGGTTGTCCACGTGACACAGCGACAGATACACGATGGTGCGGCCGAACGGCGAGATGTTTGGTGGGCTCGCATGTACCAGCAGGGATGAGAACAAGAGCATGCTACCGGCCGGGCCCGTAGGCGCGACGCAGCCGCCGTCTTCGGCCAGTTTGGTGACCGTTTCGCGGTCCAGAGTCCAGAGCGGGTAACTGGTCGTTTCCAGGTCGTGGCCGGCGTCAACAATGCCGAGGTTGTGGCTGCCCGGAATGAACAAGAGCGGGCCATTTGCGGCTGTCACGTCGTCGAGGAACACGGCGATGTTCATGGCTCGTGGTTCCGGCATGTCATCATCGCGCGCCCAGGTGCCATAATCTTGGTGCCATTGCCAGACGTCGCCATCAAAGGCGGCCTTAGCGTTCACCTTGTACTGGTGCATGTAGACTTGACCGTCGAGAAGCTGTTCGACCGGTTCGATTAGGCGCGGATGCGCACCGAGCCGCCGGAAGGGTTCGTTATAGGTGTGCGCCGCAAAGGCTGTCCGAGCGACACCGGAACTCTCCCGCCAAACTTCCTGACGATCCATGGCATAGACTTCGTCGGCAGCCTGCTTCAAAAGCGCAGCCTCCTCGGTGGAGAATTTGCTAGGGAAAAACAGATACCCTTCCTCGTCGAACTGTTTCAGTTCCGCTTGCGTCAGTTTCATGGGATGACCCTCCATCTGGCTCACAGGATATCACATCTCCAAATATCTGGAACGAGCATTTAAGTACCGGTGATCATGGAGTTGACGATGCCTGTGTGTCAACTTGAGCCCGATGGCTGGAGACTTGACTCGGCGATGATGAATGGACATCTTTAACTAAGAACAAAAATCGAACTTTTAAAGCCGCTATGGATCTCAACGACTCCGCCAGCCCGGTCGCCATCCACCCGCTGGAACCGGTCCGCAGTCCCGCCGGACCCTCACTTTGTCGCGATTGTTTGGGTTGGTTTCCGGATGGGCCATTGGATTGCCCCCATTGTGGTTCTATCCGTATCGTCAATCATGCGGAACTGCAGGAACTTGCCATCGCGCATATTGACTGTGACGCCTTTTATGCTGCGGTGGAGAAACGCGACAACCCGGAACTGCGGGATAAGCCCCTGATCGTTGGCGGCACGGGTGGCCGGGGCGTGGTGACGACGGCGTGTTATATCGCGCGGCAATACGGGCCGCGATCGGCCATGCCCATGTTTAAGGCCCGCGAAATGTGTCCGCACGCGGTCATCATCTCGCCCAACATGAGTAAATACCGTGAGGTCTCCCAACAGATCCGGGCTATTTTTCTGGACGCGACGCCGGTGATCCAACCAATCTCCTTGGATGAGGCATATTTGGATTTGTCTGAAGACGCCCGCGGTCAAGCTGACGAAACGCCGGCGACGGCTTTAGCGCTTGCGGCGGCGCGGATCGAGACGGAAGTGGGGATCACCGTATCCATCGGGTTGGCCTACAACAAGTTCCTGGCGAAGCTGGCCTCAGATCTGGACAAACCGCGAGGGTATTCGGTGATTGGGCGGGAAGAAGCGGTGGATTTCTTGTCGGGCCTACCTGTGAAGAAGATCAACGGCGTAGGCGCTGTAACGGCGAAGAAGATGGCCGAACAGGGAATTGAGGTCATCGGACAGTTGCAAGCCATGTCTGAAGCTGAATTGGTTGGTCGGTACGGCAAGTTTGGCCGCCGCCTGGCAGGCTTTGTGGGCGGTGAGGATAAGCGCAAGGTCTCTTCAGGCGGGGCCGCGAAGAGCGTGTCTGCGGAAAGCACCTTCGCCACGGATCTCCGCGACGCCGCGGTCTTGAAAAAACGTGTGTGCCCCATGTGCGAGAAAGTGGCAGATCGTCTGAAGGCCAAGGACATTGCCGGTTGGACGGTCGTTCTGAAGCTGAAGACCGCCGACTTTCAGATCCTGACCCGCAATCGCCAGTTGCCGCACCCTACGCAAAAGCGAGAGCTGATTTTTGAGCAGGCGGCGGCGCTGATAGAGGCAGAGGCCGACGGCCGCGCCTTTCGCCTTATTGGAATTGGGGTTACCGACCTGGTACCAGCGACAGAAGCGGATCCGCCGAACCTCTTCGAAGGGCGATGACACTGCTGCCTCGCGGAGACTCAATTTCTGTTGAGCAACCTTGCCGACGCGCAAATTCCGTCGAAACTGGATTTAGAACGCGTAGATTATGTGGGCCATCGTAAACGACAAGAAAGGCGTTTTGAGCGGCCCTGAAAAGCTATCCAATACCGAACAATCTGCGGAGTCCATCTCCGTCGACCAGTTGCAAGTGCGGTTCCATGACGCGCTTGAAAACGCGCTGATCGGCATGGCCTTGACCACACCTGATGGTGGACGTTATTCGCTGACGTCCTTGAGCCAGGTTTCCACCAGCCAGCGGGCGATGGAATCTTTCCGAGGCAGGCGCGGCATGTCGTTGGGAATGTCCGCGCCCCATTCGCCGAACCGCGCGACTTCTTTAGGCGTGAACCAGCGGGCATCGGCAAGTTCGTCGTCGTCGATGCTGATCTTGGTGCTGGTTGCCGTAGCCCGGTAACCCAGCATGAGCGAGGCGGGAAACGGCCAGGGCTGGGATGCCATGTAGGTGACATTTGTCACCGGCAGGCCGGCCTCTTCCAAGACCTCGCGAGCCACGGCCTCCTCGAGGCTTTCACCAGGTTCTACGAACCCGGCAAGCGTCGAATACATGGCGAAGTCCCAGCGCACATGGCGGCCGAGAAGGCATCGTGGGCCTTGGCCACCGACACCGTCATCGACCACCAACATAATGACGGCCGGGTCGGTGCGCGGATAGGATTCACGCCCGCAGGACTTGGATATGCATTTGCGCACGTGGCCGCCTTGCTGCGGTTTTGTTGGGTCGCCGCAGCGTCCGCAGAAACCGTGTGAGCGATGCCAATAGGCCAGCCCACGGGCGTAGGCCAGGATAGCCGCCTCATCGCGCGGCAGCAGCCAACCCGTGGCGCGCAAATCGACAAACGTCGGTTGCGGGCCGAGAAGCATTTCCAGGTCTTCTTCCACAAGGCTGGAGAGATCCGCGCCGAACAATGGCGTGCCATCGATTAGCCCCAGGAACAGGACCGTATCGGCGGCGTTCAATAGACGCGTCCCAATGGCGCCCGATGGCATCAAGGGCAGGGGTGCGGTGTCCATGCCGTCGACCAGGTTTTTGTCGCGCCATACGGGGACTACCCGCATGTCGGCGTGGTTTTCTTGCGCATTCAGCCAGTTCACGTCGTTGCGACGCATGGCTTGGCGGTCGAGGCCGCTGGCAGTGTAAATCAATCCCGGATTCATGGGCCGCAACCTGACATGGAAGCCCTGGTGGGGCAACCCGCCACAGTGGCGGGTGATCTCAATTTTGCCGACCGACGTTTCGTGATAAATTATCTATTCACAGGGTCCTTCAGGCGGGAGTGCATTTGGAAAATGCATGGGCTGCTAGTTTCGATCTCCAAGACTTGTTGCTGACGCCCCGTGCCTCGGCCTGACGGTCGGGTGCGCGAGCCTGCCGCAGGTCAACATGCGAATTTGCGGCGGTGAATTCGAGCCCATGGTCACCCAGTTGGAGCAAGGCTGGCCCTATGTGTTTCGGATCTGCAACTGCGATGATGCGGACCACATTTTTACCTCCAAGAGGATATTCAACAATATGGGCATGCTGGGCATTACTGTGAAAGGCAACCGGCAGAGCGAGAGTTGCATCTTCCAGATCAAAGTTCCCGCGCACAATGCCGTGGAGGTGTGTTTGGTGGCTGTCGGCTACGGCCGGTTCAAGATTGAGGGTTCGGGCACCCCCATCTCCGTTCTGTTATGTTCGAAAGTCGTCAGCGGCGTGAGCATTGTCGAGGAACGCTACTCTGTCCGCCAGGAGGGACGCCTCCAAACGGTGTTGGTATCGCCGGACATGCGCTGGTATGATCCCG
>CAZNWX010000192.1:0-4901 GCA_964576415.1 uncultured Magnetovibrio sp.
CGGCCTCTCGTCACCACCTTCCACGGCACCTACAACGCCCGGAACTTTATTAAACGCGCCTACAACGGCGTGATGACGAAGGGCGAACGGGTGATCGCCATCTCTGCCTACATTGCCGAACACGTTCACCGGCTCTACGGCGTACCCGCTTCGCGGCTCCGGATTATTCACCGGGGCGTCGATCTCTACCGGTTCAATCCTGCTAAAGTCTCGGCCGAACGGGTCGTGCAGTTGGCTAACGAATGGCGACTAACCGAAGGCTATCCGGTGATCATGCTGCCTGGCCGGCTGACCCGATGGAAGGGACAGACCGTTTTTATCGAAGCCGTCGCCAAGCTGGAGCGCCGCGACATCCGCTGCCTGATCGTCGGCGGCGACCAGGGCCGCGAAGACTACCGACGCGAACTAGAGGCAATGGTCGAGAATCAAAACCTGGGCGAGATCGTGCGCATCGTCGATCATTGCGCCGACATGCCGGCGGCCTACATGCTGTCCGATGTGGTGGTCTCCGCCTCCACCGACCCCGAAGCCTTCGGACGGGTGATGATCGAAGCCCAGGCCCTCGGCCGCCCGGTGATCGCCAGCGACCACGGTGGCGCGCGCGAGACGGTACTGTCCGACAAGACCGGCTGGCTGGTGCCACCGGGGGACGTGGACGCCCTGTCGGCGGCCCTGACCAAGGTCCTGGCCCTGGACGGGGCTGCTCGCGGCCGGCTGTCCGACGAGGCTATCGCCAACGTCGTGGAACACTTCTCCAAACAACAAATGTGCGCCAAGACCTTGGAAGTCTATAACGAGGTCCTACAGGCGCCGGCGTCGGACTGAGGGCTGAGGCGCTCATGGGCGCTAACATCCTGGTCATCAAGCTGGGCGCGCTGGGAGACATGGTTCAGGCGCTCGGTCCTATGGCGGCAATCCGACAATATCATTCAGACGCCTGGATTACGGCCTTGACCACGGAACCCTACGCAGCGTTCCTGGAGGCATCGGGATTGTTTGACGCGGTCTGGGTGGACACGCGCCCGTCGCTTCTCAATTTCGGAGCCTGGATGGGGGTTCGCCGGCGCTTGCGGGACGGCGGGATTGGGCGGGTTTACGATCTACAGACCTCGGACCGCAGTGGCTGGTATTTCCGAATGTTCGGTGCGCGCCGACCGGAGTGGTCGGGGATCGTGGCGGGGTGTTCGCACCCGCACGCCAATCCTGAACGTGATGCTATGCACACCATCGAACGCCAGCGTGAGCAGTTGGCCATGGCCGGAATCGACGACGTGCCATCGTCCGACGTCAGCTGGGCCGCGGCGGACTTAAGCGAGTTCGATTTACCGAATGACTATACCCTGCTGGTGCCCGGCGGCGCGCGACACCGCCCGGCGAAGCGTTGGCCGCAGGCGCGTTACGTGGAACTGGCCAAGAAGCTACGCAATGACGGCCATACGCCCGTCCTCATCGGCAGCGCTTACGAGGATGATGTGCTGGGCGCTATCTCCGCTGCTGTGCCCGGCGCGGTCAATCTGGCCGGGCGTACGAATCTGCTCCAGTTGGCCGAACTGGGCCGGCGGGCCGTATACGCCGTGGGCAACGACACGGGGCCTATGCACCTGATCGCGGCAGCGGGCTGCAAGGCGGTGGTGCTATATTCCCATGACTCGGATCCGGCGCTTTGCGCCCAGCGCGGTGCGGATGTGCGCATTCTGCGCCGGCCTACGTTGGATGTCCTCAAGGTGGCGACGGTGGCCGCGGCGCTCGACAATTCGACACCGGGCGTGGTATGAGGCGATTATGAATATGCTTTTGCCAGCGCGCTTTCAGTTTGTGACCTCCGGCCGAACTATCGGCACGGACGGGATGCCGGCTGCCTGACACGAATCAGAGCGACAGGCCTGAAGATTTCCGCCCGTATTTCCTGGAAATTCCAAAGTATTCACCGGTTCCCAAAGGGCGCTGGTTCTTGACAGGAACAAGGAACCACATAGGGTTTCACCGATTTTGAAGAGGAAGCGTGATATGCCACGCATTACGTTACCCGACGGCAGCGTCCGGGAATTCGACAACCCCGTCTCCGGCGCCGAATTGGCCGACGACATCGGGCCGGGCCTGGCGAAGGCGGCCATGGCGATCCGCATCAACGGTGAACTGGATGATTTATCCACGGTCATGGACGCCGATGCCGAGGTTGCCATCATCACCGACAGGAACGAGCAAGAGGCCCTGGACCTGATCCGCCATGATACGGCGCATGTGCTGGCGGAAGCCGTACAGGAGCTGTTCCCCGGCACCCAGGTGACCATCGGCCCAAACATCGAAAACGGTTTTTACTACGACTTCGCCCGCGAAGAGCCCTTCTCTACGGAAGATCTGGAAACCATCGAAGCCAAGATGCGCGAGATCATCGACCGCGACGACGTCTTTACGAAGGAAGTTTGGGACCGGGATGAGGCCGTGAAGACCTTCAGCGACATGGGTGAAAAGTACAAGGCGGAGCTGATCGAGGGCCTACTCGAGGACGAAGAAGTCAAGATTTACCGCCAGGGTAAATGGTTCGACCTGTGTCGAGGCCCGCACTTGCCGTCCACGGGCCGAATCGGCAAGGCGTTCAAGCTCATGAAGGTGGCCGGGGCCTATTGGCGCGGTGATTCAAACAAAGACATGCTGCAACGTATTTACGGCACCGCTTGGCGCACTGAGAAAGAGCTGAAGAAGCACCTGCTCATGCTGGAAGAGGCGGAAAAGCGTGACCACCGGCGTTTGGGCCGTGAAATGGGCTTGTTCCATCAACAAGAACAGGCCACGGGCTCGGTCTTCTGGCATCCAAAGGGTTGGATCTTCTACCGCACCATCCAGAAATATATGCGCAAGCGCCTGGAGGCCGGCGGCTACGTTGAAGTGAACACACCGCAAATGGTCGACCGGACACTGTGGGAAGATTCTGGCCATTGGGACAAGTTCCGCGAGAACATGTTCATCGCTGAGAGCGAAGACCGTATGCTGGCCATCAAGCCCATGAACTGCCCCTGCCACGTGCAGATCTTCAAACAGGGCCAAACGTCCTACCGAGATTTGCCCTATCGCATGGCCGAGTTCGGCGCCTGTGCGCGGAACGAGCCGTCGGGCGCGTTGCACGGGCTCATGCGGGTCCGCGCCTTCGTCCAGGATGACGCCCACATCTTCTGCACGGAAGACCAGATCGAGTCCGAGACCAAGCGGTTTATCGATCTGCTCGCGTTGATCTACAAGGACTTTGGCTTCAAGGAATTCGTAATCAAGTTTGCCGATCGGCCCGAGGTGCGGGCTGGCTCCGACGAGACCTGGGATCGGGCGGAGAAAGCACTCATGGAGGCCTCCAAGGCGGCCCGCGTGGATTTAGTTATGAACCCGGGCGAAGGCGCCTTCTACGGGCCGAAGCTGGAATTCGTGTTGCGCGATGCCATCGGCCGCGATTGGCAATGCGGCACCCACCAGGTGGATTTCGTGCTGCCTGAACGCCTGGATGCCAGCTACATCGGGGAAGACGGCCAGAAGCACCGGCCGGTGATGCTCCACCGTGCGATCCTGGGTTCCTTCGAGCGGTTCATCGGCATCCTGATTGAGAACTATGCCGGACGCTTCCCGTTGTGGCTGGCGCCGGTCCAGGTTGTGGTGGCCACCATCACCAATGAGACCGACGATTATGCTCGCAAGGTTAAGGCAGATCTGGAGGCAGCTGGGCTTCGGACCGAGCAGGATCTTCGAAATGAGAAGATAAACTACAAGGTCCGCGAACACTCCCACGCCAAGGTGCCGGTGATCTTGGTGGTCGGCGGGCGTGAGGCGGACGAAAGAACGGTTGCGATGCGCCGTCTAGGCGGCAAGGAACAGGAAGTTCTTGCACTGGAAGACGCGCTGGCTAGACTAGTCGTCGAAGCGCGGAGTCCGGCTGAAACTACATAATAAAATACCCATATGCATCGGGCTTGGGGTACGGCCGCATAGTCGGCCAGGCGCTTGGCACTGCCAGCCATTTGAGGGACTGGCCGGCCTTGGATGAATAAACGAGGAGACGGTTAGATCGCCAGACGACCTTTTAATCAGCCGCCGGCCAAGGAAGGCCCGCGGGTGAACGACGATATCACGGTGGAAAGTATCCGCCTGATTGATGCCGATGGCGAGCAAGTCGGTGTAGTTTCCGTGGCCGAAGGAATTGATTTGGCCGACGAGGCCGGATTGGATTTGGTCGAGATTTCGCCCAACGCCAGTCCGCCCGTTTGCAAAATTTTGGATTACGGTAAATATAAGTACGAGGCTCAAAAGAAGGCCAACGAGGCGCGTAAGAAGCAAAAGACGATTGACGTCAAAGAGATCAAGATGCGCCCCGGGATCGACGAACACGATTACCAAGTTAAGATGCGTTCGGTCCGGAAGTTCTTGGACAACGGCGACAAGGTCAAGATGACCATTCGGTTTCGTGGCCGCGAGATGGCCCACCAGGATTTAGGTGTGCGCGTGCTGGACCGCGTCCGCGACGAGTTGGACGAAGAGGTCAAGATCGAGCAGTTCCCAAGGACCGAAGGCCGCTTAATGACGATGGTGGTTGCGCCCAAGTAGCGCCGCGCCTTCGCTCAGAACCGACGGGGGCTCAGCCCCGCCTGGAACCAAATCATGAAACTGTAGAAGTCGAATACAGGCATGCCCAGCGCGTCGGACACGTCGGATGCGTAGGGCACCATGTTCGTGCACTCCAGCACCAGTGCGCCGATGTCCGGGTGCTGAGTGCAAAGCGCACGTCCGGCGGCGATGATGTCGGCGCGGGACTGGTCTATATCCAAGGCCATTTCGTCGCCCAGTATAACCCGGGTGAACTCTTGCCCCGCTTCCGTGCCGATGATTGGCGTGTCCAATGGCACGCCGGCACTCTTCAGATG
>CAZNWX010000193.1:0-4890 GCA_964576415.1 uncultured Magnetovibrio sp.
TCGCCAATGGTTTTGATTACATGCTTAGTGGAAAATATTGGATCAGCTTTTTTCCGGGCGTAGCACTGTTAATCACCATTGTCTCCATCAACCTAGTTGGTGACCAACTTCGTGATGTCCTGAACCCGAGACTCGAAAGATGAGTGGCGATGGACCAACGCTTTCGGTTTGTAACCTGGAAACCCATTTTTTCACCCGTGACGGGGTGGCAAAGGCGGTGGACAACGTCAGTTTCGATGTGGATAAGGGCGAGATCATGGGCCTCGTTGGCGAGTCTGGATCGGGCAAGTCGGTCACCGGGTTCTCAATTCTAGGCCTTGTAGATCCCCCAGGTGAGGTGGTCGGTGGCCAAGTCCTGTTCAACGGGCATGACCTTGTCGGTCTGGATGATGAACAGATGCAGAAGTTGCGTGGCAATCGGATCGCCATGATTTTTCAGGATCCGATGATGACGCTCAATCCGGTACTCCGGGTTGATACGCAGATGATTGAAACGGTCCTCGCCCATGATAAATCTATCTCGAAGAACGAAGCGCGCCAACGCTCCCGCGATGCGCTGGGCCAAGTGGGTATTCCGTCTCCCGACGAGCGACTGAAGGCCTACCCGCATCAATTTTCTGGCGGCATGCGCCAGCGTGTGGCGATCGCAATCGCGCTTTTGAACAAGCCTGACTTAATAATCGCCGACGAGCCGACGACGGCTCTTGATGTGACGATCCAAGGGCAAATCCTCTATGAGGCGCAGAAGCTCTGCCGCGAGACGGGCACCGCCATGATCTGGATCACGCACGACTTGGCCGTAGTCGCGGGATTGGTTGATAAAATATGTGTCATGTATGCGGGCCGCATTGTTGAGCAAGGTGCCATCAACGACGTACTCGACAACCCAGTTCACCCCTATACGGTAGGGCTCCTGGGGTCGGTACCTGGGCACAACACCAGGGGCGAACGGTTGTATCAAATTCCTGGAATGACCCCGTCGCTATTGAATCTGCCGACCGGCTGCGCTTTTCAGGCACGCTGTCCGCGAGCTGATGAAGCCTGCACCGCAGAGCCTGACATCACTCAGCCCGTGGCTGACCGCAACGTCCGGTGCTTCCATCCGCACCTTCAGGAGGCCGCCGAATGATGACCCCGCAGAATGCTATGCTGGAGGTCAAGGACCTTACCAAGAACTTCGTCAAACGGCTGGACATGGCGGGCAAGATTGCGCAGCGCCTGGGGTCCAACATCCGCGATGAAACGGTCCATGCTGTTGACAGTGTGTCGTTCACTATCGAAAAGGGCGAGGTGGTCGGTTTGGTTGGCGAATCAGGATGTGGCAAATCGACGTTGGGCCGAATGATTGCCGGTATCCTTCCACCTACGGCGGGTGGTATCTCCTTCAAGGGCGTCGAGTTTACGGCCATGACCCAGGAAGAGGGGGAGGCTGCCGCGTTGGCTATCCAGATGATCTTCCAAGATCCTTTCGCATCTCTAAACCCGCGCATGCGCGTTGAAGATATCATCGGTGAAGCGTCGGTCATCCACGGCATGACGGACCTTAAGGAGCGCTCCGACTATGTTGGGGACATGATGGAAAGAGTGGGTTTGGGCCGGGAATATATTCGGCGCTACCCGCACCAGTTCTCCGGTGGTCAGCGGCAGCGGATCGGGATCGCCCGGGCACTAGCTGTACAGCCGGAATTTTTAGTCTGCGACGAGGCCATCGCCGCCTTAGACGTTTCCATTCAAGCGCAGGTCATCAATTTGTTCATGGATCTGCGTGAAGACTTGGACTTGACCTACTTGTTCATCAGCCATGATCTCTCCGTGGTTGAGCATATTTCGGATCGTGTCGTGATCATGTATCTGGGGCGCATTGTTGAAACAGCCCCAACGGATGAACTGTTCGATAAACCGAACCATCCCTATACCACGGCGCTTTTGAATGAGGTGCCAAGGCTCGACCAGCGTGGGATCGAATATGAGCCGGTATCCGGAGAAATCCCGTCACCACTGGACCCGCCGCCGGGCTGCCATTTCCATCCGCGCTGCCCACACGTCACGGACCGGTGCAAGATAGAGGTGCCGGTCCTTCGCGAGATCGCGCCGGGTCGGCTTTCGGCCTGTCATTTGAACGACCAATGATCCCAACTCCTGAGGTGAATGGTCGCGTGCCGCCGGTCGTGATGGTACCCGCGCGGGCGTCGAAGATACCCCTGGTTTTCGACAGCCCCCACAGCGGCAGCCATTATCCGAAAAGCTTCAAGACGCTCGTTTCGTTGGATCGCATGCGGCGTGCGGAAGACGCATTTGTAGACGAGCTTTTTTCGGCTGCACCCGATTACGGCGCGTCGCTGATCTCAGCGACGTTTCCGCGCTTGTTCGTCGATCCGAACCGAGCGCCCGAAGACTTTGAACCCAGCGAGGTGCAGGGCGCCTTTGCTGTGCCATTGCAGCCATCTAAAAAGGCGGCGATCGGTAAGGGCATCGTCTGGACAAGCTTACACGGATTGGATCCTCTATACGAAGACCCACTGACTGCGACTGAAGTCTTGCGTCGGATTGATGCCTATTGGCGACCCTATCACGCGGCGGTGGCGACGGCGCTGGATGCGGCCTTTGACGAGTTTGGTCGCGTCTATCATGTCAATTGTCATTCCATGCGTGCGCGCGGCAATCCGATGGATGAGGATGGTGAATCTGATCGTCCTGATTTCGTTATCAGCGATGGCGACGGTGCGACGTCGGATCCGAATTTCACAAAATTCGTCAGCGATTATTTGCGTGATGAGGGCTTTACGGCGCCGTGCAATGATCCTTACAAAGGCGCTGACTTGGTTCGCCGATATAGCGACCCTGCACGGGGCCGACACAGCATTCAGATCGAGATCAATCGCAAACTCTACATGAACGAGGAACGCGTCGAGAAGGCGACAACATTCACGGCCTTTCAAGACGCTTTGACCGAATTGATCCGAACGATCGCCGACTATGTTCGTGACGACGCGGGATAATTGGTTCGCTGACCCGTGGGTCATGAACTACAGCGTGTCCAAGGCCGCTTCTAGATCTTGGATCAGGTCAGCCGCGTCCTCGATACCAACTGAAATCCGCAGAAGGTTCTTCGGCACGGCGCTGTTCGGGCCTTCGACCGTTGCACGATGTTCAATCAGGCTTTCGACGCCACCAAGCGATGTCGCCGGAATAAACAAATCCGTCGTGCTGGCGACTTTTCGGGCCTCCTCCGCGCCGCCTCGCACAAGAATTGACAGCATGGCACCAAAGCCGCCGTCCATCTGTCTTTTTGCTGTCTCATGGCCGGGATGGCTTGTCAGGCCGGGGTACAGTACGACGTCCAGTTTCAGGTGGTTTTCGAAATGCTGGGCGATGGCCAGGGCATTGGCGGCGGCGCGTTCGACGCGTAGATGGAGGGTACGAATGCCCCGCAACAAAAGCCAAGCTTCGAACGGGCCAAGTATGCCGCCCATGAGTGTGCGCAGTCTGCCAATTTCCGCCCAGCGCGCATCGTCTGCAGCGCTGACCAAAACGCCAGCCAGGACATCGCTGTGCCCGTTTAGGTATTTCGTGGCCGAGTGGAAAACCATATCCGCGCCAAGCTCCAAGGGACGTAGAAATACCGGTGTGGCAACGGTTGCATCGACAGCCAGGATGGCCCCGGCCGCATGGGCGACATCGGCTGCCGCGGCCACGTCGATGACATCCCAGGTTGGGTTGACCGGAGATTCGATCCACACCAGCGCCGTTTCCTCTGAACGCACTGCTGCGGCCAGAGCCGTCGGGTCGGCGGCGTCGAACAGTGTCAGACCCATTCCGCGTTCCGTCGCAAGCCGCCGCAGCCAGTCCTGCGCACCGTGGTACATGATCCGCGGCGCAGCGATATGCGCGCCAGTAGGTAGCGTTTGTAGGAAAGTCGTGATCGCGGCCATGCCGGACCCAAACACACGCGCGCCAGCACCGCCGTCGAGGGCTGCCAGCACTGTTTCGAGCTGATCGTAGGTGGGATTGCCGTCGCGGCTGTAGGTGGCGGAATAGATCGTTTCGTAATCATCGTCACGCGCGAAGGTGGTCGACGCGTGAATAGGTGGCGTGACCGCGCCGGTGTGTGGGTCGGTGTAGTGTCCCACTTGTACCGCCATGGTGCGCGGTGAATAGATTTTATTCGAATTCATGGGGAATATGTCTCCGTCTACATCGTCGATATTGTGCCCGTTCCTGCCACATGGCAAAAGGCATGAACGACGTTCCCAAGTCTGCCGGATCGGAAATCACCATGACCACCAACCCCATTGTCGCCATTGCTGCGCAGGGCGATCACTATGACATTGGCCACGCGCTGGGTGTCGCGTCGGGCAGGGCCGTGCGTGAGCATGTTTTTGTCACCACGGAGTTCCAGGAACTGACCGCGCGGTGGCGCGGTTCGACGCGCTTGAAACAGTTGGAGGCCGCCGCACGCGGCGCCTTCCCAACGATTGTTCGCGAACTCGAAGGTATGGCCGCGGGGGCAGTTCTGGATTTCGAAACTCTGTTCCTGTGGAATTGTCGTGGCGATTTGCGTCTGCCTCCTGACGGCGCGGAGGCGGAAGGATGTACGTGCGTGCTGCATCCGGGCGATAGGGCTGGAACACCGGGCGTTATCGCTCATAACGAGGACGGTGCGCCGGAATTTCTTGGCCATTGCTATTGGGTGCGCGTGGAACCGACTACCGGCCCGCATTTCGAGAGTTTCATGTATCCAGGGATGCTGCCAGGGCACACCTTTGGCGCAAATGACCGTGGACTGGTCCAGACGATCAACAACATCCGGGTTCATGATCTGCATCCGGGGGTCCCGCGTCAGGTAATAACACGCGCTATTTTAAGCTGCGACGATTTGGATTCTGCTCT
>CAZNWX010000194.1:0-4869 GCA_964576415.1 uncultured Magnetovibrio sp.
GTGGTCCTGGCCGCCAATTTGGACGGCGCCCCCGTTTATCGCGTCGTTATCGGTCCAGCGCAGTCCGGACAAGAAAAGGCGCTGCATCGCCGTTTGGCGGATCGCGGCCTTCGCGATACCTGGGCGATCCAGGTGCAACCCGACGACTGGTCGATTGCCAGCCGGGTCATTGAGCACGCCGCCCGGGTTACCTCGGATTCTCAACTGGCGCAATCACGCCGCTAAAACTGAACCTCCGACGATCCCGTCAACTGCTTGAGGATGTCGCGGATACACGCTTTCTGCCGACCCTCTTAGGAATTGCTGGGCCCGTGGCGTAGATCGAACTGTAGTCGTTGACCCCAGGCATCGACAAGGTCGCGTCGCTGGTTGTGTTTTCTTTCTCGACGGTCAATGCGCTAACGATCTTATCATTTTCTTGATGAGGTTCCGGCTGAAACACAAGGGCAGCGTAATCTTCATAAGAGAGAATACTGCCGGCATAGAAAGCCAGGTTGAGGTTTGTCATTTGCCGGGGAACGCAGCATGAACGTTGATACCGTTAGCGATCGCATCGATAGTGCACTTTGACGATTTCGGTTGTGACGGTGGCGCCGTATTGATTAAGGCCCCCTTTCAGCACCATCGCCAAGGGAGTAGCTAGAACCGGGAGGCTCGAAAGCGTTATATACATGCCTTCGAGGGGACGCGCTGTCGACGGGCTGCGATGTTCACAACGGCCATCGTCTTCAATCCCTGACTTGCCGCTATGCTGAGTACATTCAAGATCGTTTCTACGGTGGCGATCGGCAGTTCAGGGTAATTGCGTAAATGCGGCGCAACACGCTGAAATCGGGCGATGGAACAAGAGGCGTTTGCATTAGGTGCGGGGCGTTTTCGTGGCATCTTCGCGCCTCTTCTTTTTATGCGTGGTTAATTCGTTGAAAACGAGGAGGCGTCAGTTTCTGTTCTGTAATAAGCAGTCCGTGTGCCAATTAGGGCTCTGTTAAAAATCAACTTTCAGGAAATTCCTAATAATATTTCATTGGCAAAAATTGCCAAATTGAACAAAGACGTCCGAGTGCGAGGGTTGAATTCGTTACCTGGACAGGCCTAACAACCGCGCGTACCATCGGAAGGTTATACAAAGACCAATCCTTCGCTGTTTACCACTGGAGCACGATTATTGGTGCCGTCTCCAAGGTCCTTCATAGTACTCCTCTTGGCGACCTTAGGTCTGACCCTCGGCGTGGCTCTGGTCGATACAAGACCCGCAGTGGCGATCGATCTTACGCCGCATCGCGCCCTCTACAACATGAGCTTGGCTTCCGCTGATCGAGGGTCGAGGGTCAACGGCGCTTCCGGTTCCATGGTATACAGCTTTTGGGACAATTGCGATTCCTGGGCAGCGGAAACCAACGTTAAGCTGAAGCTAATTTATGCCGACAATGGAGAAATTGAGACGAATTGGTCATTTGCCAGTTGGGAAGCAAAAGATGGCAAGTCCTTCCGGTTTCATGTTCTCCACACGCGGGACGGATCCCTTGTCGAAACCTTAAAGGGAACGGTACGACGGGCGCACGCGGCCGACGCTGCTGATGCCTTATTTTCCGCACCCAAGGACAAGGTGATCGCACTGCCTGCGGGCACGTTGTTTCCAACGCGTCACTTGATCGATCTCATATCGGCGGGTGAGGAAGGACGTCCGATTTTCCGCCGCACCGTTTTTGATGGTACCAGCTTGGACAACCCTTATGAGATTAATGCGATTATCAGCCGCGATGGTGCCGTTGGCAGCAAACAGGTGAATACGGCACAGCAATTGTTTCGTGAATCAGGCTTGAAATCTGAGGTTGTACGTCACGTGCGGATGGCATTCTTTTCCGCCGGATCCAAGAACCCAGAGCCAGAGTTCGAGTTGGGCGTTGACTACAGACGCGACGGAATTGCCCGTGCTATACGTCAGGACTTCGGCGATTTCGTTGTCGATCTTTTACCTCAAAGTATTGGAATCTTGGTGCGTCCCGAATGCTGAAGATATTCGACGCAGCAACATGAAAGAAGATGTTTTCATGAGTGAACACGTTATCTTGATTATTGGTGCGAGCGGCATTATCGGTCGGGCATTGGTTCAGAACCTTGCAAACATATCGGATTGCCGCGTTTTTGCGGCATCGCGCCGACCGGAGGAAGGCCTCCCCGGAAACGTCGTGCCCTATGCGATCGATCTAAATAATTGGCAAAGCGCGGCATTTGAACCTTTGGCGTCGGTCACACACATGGTCTACACAGCTTACGTGGATGGGCCGACCTGGGAGGCGCAACGCCAGCCCAATGCGGATATGTTTCGTCACGCCGTCGATCTTGTGCGTGAAGCATGCCCACACCTTTCCCATGTGACCCTTCTCCAGGGAACAAAGGCATATGGGGCGCATCTTGGCCCATTCAAGACACCGGCGAAGGAGACCGACCCCCGAATTCCCGGCGGGTACTTCTACGACGACCAGTTCGACATCATGGTCGATCATGCCAGGATGGCGAACTGGACGTGGACTGTCCTTCGGCCACATGTGGTGATCGGGCCGGCGTTTCGTTCGCCGCTAAATCTGATCACCGCGCTTGGTGTTTATTGCAGCCTCTTGAAAGCCCAAGGACGGCCACTAGTGTTTCCGGGACCAACGGCGGCATTCGACGCCCTTTATCAGGCCACGGATGCGGGGCTCTTGTCTCGCGCGATTTCATGGTCGGGTCGTACGTCTGAAGCGGCCGATGAAATCTTTAACATCACCAACGGCGATTATTTCCGATGGCGCCATGTCTGGCCAAAGATTGCGGCACTGTTCGACATGGAGGTCGGAGGAGCGGAGCAGGTTGACTTGGACAGCACGATGAAGGATGTGGAGCCATTGTGGAGCGAGCTTAGCGCGGCCCATAACCTAATGATTGATGACCTCAGCGAACTGGTTTCTTGGTCATTCGCTAACTACGTATTCGGAACCACATGGGATGTCATGTCTGATTCCACCAAAATTCGACGGCACGGATTTCATGAGATGTTGGATAGTGAAAAGATGCTCTTGGACCGACTTGATGAATTGCGGATCATGAGGGTTATCCCGAGCTAAATGGCCTGTCAATGAGCGCAAATTCCCTTGTTGCGATAATCACCAAGAACCGGACCAATTCCGCCTATGTCGGTGCGCGGTCCGGCGCGGACCGAGTGCTTTCAGTACATGCCCTGTCGTCGGTCCATTTTGTACCGGAAAACCCCGACGATATTGTCGAGCAGTGCGGTCTTGTCAGGCAAGCCGTCAAGTTGCGGCCAACCGCTATGGTTTTGGCGCCCGCTCATGCGACGAAGATGAAAGACGCCCTGGAAGAGGTGCATGCCGCGGACATTCCCTTGTTTTGTGTCGTCAGCGAACCAGAACCCTCGTCCGCTGTAACCTTTGTTGGATCCGATAATTGGGCTCTTGCTCGAGACATGGCTATACGACTGGCTAAGCACCTTGGCGAACGGGGTGATATTGTTATCATCAATGGCCATCCTGACGCCTCTACCAGCGCCCCCCGGGCGGCGGGTTTCCGTGAGGGGTTGCTGGCGTTCCCAGAAATTGCAATTCGGGCCGAACTTCGAGGTGATTACCAACGCGATTCGGCGGCCAAAGCGTTTGAGCAACTAGTGTCAGCGCGAGGCGTTCCCGATGGGGTTCTGACCGCGAACGACTTCATGGCCCGTGGTGTTTGGGATGTCTTGCAGGCCCGCGAGACGACGTCGATCGTCGTCAGCGCGAACGCCACGCCAGAGGGGGCCTCGATGATCAAGGATGGAAGAATTTTGGCGTCGGCCGCATTTGACGCTATGTCTATGGCCGGTCTCGCCGCTGAGGCGGCGGTCCGTTACTTGCGCGGAGAGACTGTTCCCAGATCAATGATGTTGCCTGCGATCTTGGTTGATCAAGATAACCTTGAAAATTGGGACCGGCCGTACGAGGCACGTTCAATGTATCCATGGGAAGACGCAGTCGCGAAATGTGTGGTCGCCTAAGCGCCTTTTCATAGGGTCGGGAACTAGTATGCTCAATAAGGCACAATCAAGGGAGGTACAGTGTGTCAGAAAAAATTAACGCGGCCATTGTTGGGCTGGGACGTTGGGGTGAACTGCTGGTGTCGTCAGTTGACGACAGCGACGTTATTCAGTTCACAGCGGCGGTCACAAGAACCCCTGCAAAGGCGGAGCTATTCTGTGCAAAGCGCGGCATAAAATTGTCAGATCAACTTGACGACGTACTCAGAGATAACTCCATCAATGCGTTGGTGATCGCGACACCGCACAGCCAGCATTTCGATCAGTTGATGGCCGCCGCCAGGGCGGGAAAGCATGTCTATTGTGAGAAACCTTGGACGCTGGATGCCGTGGAAGGCCAAACGGCACTCGATGCCTTCGCGAAGGCTGGATTGAAAGTCGCCATCGGTCATAACCGGCGGTTCGCTCCCAATTCCATGGCTATGAAAGAAGTATTGGACAGCGGTAGCTTAGGAGCCCCTATCCATGTTGATGGTCATTTCAACTCCAACCTGGCGCCAGCGGAAGGTTTGTGGCGCGAAAACCGGGCGGAAAGCCCCGCGTGAGGCATGACGTCCATGGGCATTCATGCGCTTGATATGTTCATCAATCTCTTTGGCCGCATTCGAGATGTCGACGTGCAGAGCACGCGTGTCGCATCACCAATTGACGTGGACGATTCAACATTGGTGCGTGTGAATTTTGAGAATGGATGCACGGGACATCTGACGACGCTTTCCGCCACGAATATGTTGTGGCGTATCTCAGTGTATTGCCTGGGTGGATGGGTAGAGATCCGCGACCAGGACAAGCTGGAGATTTCT
>CAZNWX010000195.1:0-4861 GCA_964576415.1 uncultured Magnetovibrio sp.
GGCAAAGGTCGGGCGTTCTGCCCCCGCCGCGACGACTGCGGCGCCGGCACCGCTTCAACCAGCAGCCAACTTACCGCCGCGCATGGACGATCCGCGCGAGGAACGGGTCCGCATGACCAAGCTGCGCAAGATCATCGCCTCGCGCCTGAAGGAGGCTCAGAACACGGCCGCCATGCTGACCACCTGGAACGAGGTGGACATGGGGGCGGCCATGGAACTACGCGCCGAGTACAAGGATCAGTTCGAGAAGAAGCACGGCGTGCGGTTGGGCTTCATGTCCTTTTTCGTCCGCGCGGCCTGCATCGGTCTCAAGGAATGGCCGGCCGTCAACGCCGAAATCTACGGCGACGAGCTGATTTACAAGAACTACTACAACATCGGCGTTGCCGTCGGCACACCGCAGGGTCTGGTGGTGCCGGTGATCAAGGATGCGGACCAGATGCGCTTTGCCGAGATCGAGGGATCCATCTCCGACTTTGGCCATCGCGCCCGGGACGGCAAGCTCGGCATGGACGAGATGATGGGGGGCACCTTTACTATCTCCAACGGCGGCGTGTTCGGTTCACTGAACTCGATGCCAATCCTGAACGTGCCGCAGTCCGCCATCTTGGGCATGCACACGATCCAGAAACGTCCCGTCGCCGTGGGCAACGAAGTGGTCATCCGCCCGATGATGTATCTGGCGCTCAGCTACGATCACCGTATCGTCGATGGCCGCGAGGCGGTCTCTTTTCTGGTACGCATGAAGGAATGCATCGAGGATCCGCAGCGGATCATGTTGGATGTCTAGGCGCCATCAGCCCATGTCTGGCTTAGAGAGGTAAATCATGAGCGACAAATACGACCTGGTCGTCATCGGCGGCGGACCTGCCGGTTATGTGGGCGCCATCCGCGCCGCGCAACTAGGCCTGAAGACGGCCATCCTGGAAACACGGGGCAAGCTGGGCGGCACGTGTCTGAATGTCGGCTGCATTCCGTCGAAAGCCCTGCTGCAATCATCTCATCACTATGAAATGGCGGATAAGGAATTCGAGCATCACGGCATCGACGTGTCAGGGTTGAAGCTAAACCTTGAGACTATGCTTGGCCGCAAGCAGAAGGTCGTCGATGACCTGACAAAGGGCATCGAGTTCCTTATGAAGAAGAACAAGATCGATTACGTAACCGGCTTCGGCGAGATTGCCGGACCTGGCAAGGTCTCCGTGTCACAGAGTAAAGGCCAGAAGACGCAGGTGCTTGAGACCGAAAATGTCATGATCGCCACCGGCTCCCAGGTGACACCACTCCCGGGTGTGGAGATCGATGAAAAACAGATCGTGTCATCGACCGGCGCGTTAGATCTCGCGAAAGTGCCGAAGGAAATGGTGGTTATCGGCGCTGGCGTCATCGGGCTGGAGTTGGGCTCCGTCTGGCGCAGGCTGGGCGCCAATGTCACTGTGGTGGAATTCCTGGACGTAGTATTGCCTGGGATGGACGCGGAGATCTCCAAGAACATGCAGCGCATCCTAAAGAAGCAGGGAATGACCTTCAAGATGGAGACCAAGGTCACCGGCGCGAAGAAGGCGAAGGCTGGTGTGACGTTGTCCATGGAGCCTCGCGACGGCGGCAAGGCGGAAACCATGAAAGCGGACGTGGTCCTGGTCGCCATTGGGCGGCGGCCCTTCACGGACAAGCTCGGCCTGAACAAGATCGGCGTGACCGTGGACGAGCGTGGGTTCATCCCCGTGGATGAGGACTACCAGACCAACGTGCCGGGCATCTACGCCGTCGGCGACGTGATCGGCGGCGCCATGTTAGCTCACAAGGCCGAGGACGAAGCAGTGGTCTGCGCCGAAATTCTGGCGGGCCAGACCGGCCAAATCGACTACGGCTCCATCCCGGGTATCGTCTACACACACCCGGAAGTGGCCGCCGCGGGCAAGACGGAAGAGCAGTTGAAGGAAGCTGGCATCGAATACAATTCCGGCAAGTTCCCCTTCGCCGCCAACTCCCGGGCGCGCTGCAACGCGGATGCGGATGGCTTCGTGAAAATCCTCTCGGCTAAGGACGACGACCGAGTGCTTGGTTGCCACATCATCGGCCCACAGGCCGGCGACTTGATCCAGGAAGTGGTCAATGTCATGGAATTTGAGGGCTCGGCGGAAGACATCGCGCGCATCTGCCATGGCCACCCGGGTCTCCCGGAAGCGGTCAAGGAAGCGGCGCTGGACGCCGACGGGCGCGCTGTCCACATCTGATCGAGACGCGTCCTTCGCTGAACCTTATGGACCCGACCGCCGAGGCCGCTTGCAAGGATTTCCACAAGACCGCACGGCGCGGCGCGGTGGGCCAGTCGGCGAGATGATTTTTTGTCATTGACATTTCGATATTTCTAGATATATAAAAATATTAGACTTGTACAGCCCCTGATTCTGTGGAGACGATCATGACGCAGTTGGCAACAGCAGCCTCGAACATGGGCAGATTGCTCGGCGACATGGACCGAACCTGGATTGCTAACGCCTTCATCTTCCTGGCCATCGTCGCGATCGCACCGGGTCAGGCCCCCGTCAGCGCCCAATTCACCTTAGACGCTCTGGTCGGCATCGCGCCGTTCCTGCTTTCCGCCATCGCCATAGCTGCATACGCCAAGGCGACAGGCGCCGACGGTCTCATGGCGCGGGCGTTCCAGGGCCGGCTTTCGATGATGATCCTCCTTGCCGCCGTATTCGGCGGCCTGTCGCCCTTCTGTTCGTGCGGCGTGATTCCGTTGATCGCAGCGCTCTTGTCTATGGGTATCCCGGTGCCCGCCGTGATGGCCTTTTGGCTGGCGTCGCCGCTGATGGACCCATCAAAATTTGTCTTGGCCACAGGAATGCTGGGCTTGGACTTCGCCGTCATGCTGACCATGGCGGCAGTGGGGTTGGGCCTGATCGGCGGGTTCGCCACCCGCTTGGTGATGACATACGGCGGCTTTGCCAATCCCCTGCGCGAAGGCATCGGCAATGGTGGATGCGGCGGCAACGTCATGCGAACGGAGAAGCCCGTGAACTGGTTTTTCTGGGCGGAGGCCGAGCGGCTTCAGACGTTCTCCAAAGAAACTATGTCGATGACTCTCTTTCTGTTGAAATGGCTGACCCTCGCGTTCCTACTGGAAAGTTTGTTGATAACATATATGCCGGCGGAATCCGTAGCCGAGGTTCTCGGAACGGACAGTACCTGGGCAATTCCCATCGCCACGTTAGTGGGCGTGCCGACGTACCTGAACCCCTTCGCCGCGCTTCCCCTGATCAAGAGCCTGATCGATATGGGTGTCATGCCGGGTGCCGGGTTCGCCTTCCTGGTGGCTGGCGCGGTGACGTCGCTTCCCGCCGCAATCGCCGTGTTTGCCTTGGTTAAACGGCCTATGTTCCTGTGGTACATTGGACTAGCGCTGACCGGCGCCTTGGCATCTGGTTTGCTCTACCAGCTTTACGCGGGATAAGCTGAGGCCCTCGTCAGGGGCCCTCCCTGTCTTAAACGAGGCCTTTCATGCCGGGAAAACCCGCAGGCTCCACTGTTCCCCTGATCGCCGCCTTCGTGGCGGCACAGATGGGTGTTATGCAGGGGTCCGGTACCTTCGCCGCCCTGCTCCCGAACTTTATTGAGCTTTGGGATCTCTCGAAGACCGACGCCGGATGGATCAACGGCATATACTATGCCGGCTACCTTAGTACGGTACCGTTCCTGGTCAGCCTCGCGGACCGGGCGCCACCCCGGCGCATCTTCTATGCCTCGGCAATGCTTGGCATCTTCGCCGGACTGGGCTTCGCGTTCTTCGCAGAAGGGTTCTGGACGGCCATGCTGTTCCGCATGCTGGGCGGGATCAGCATTGCGGGCACCTACATGCCCGGCCTAAAACTATTGAGCGACCACCTGGAACATCATTTCCCCAACTATGATCATTCGCGCGGCGTCGCCTTTTATACTTCTGGGTTCGGCTTCGGCCTCTCCCTGTCGTTCTTCTTTAGCGGCATCATCAATGATTACTGGAACTGGCGCCTAGCCTTCGCCATTTCGGCGCTGGGGCCTTTGTCGGCGGTGATCATCCTTCATGCCAGCGTCGCCCGGCCAGATCCAAAGGCCAGCGTCGTGCCGAAGACCCACTTGTTAGATTTTCGCCCGGTGCTAAAGCGCGGCCAGGCGATGGCCTACGTCCTGGCCTACACGGTGCATAATTTTGAACTCTTCGCCTTCCGCTCCTGGGCGGTAGCATTCTTGATCTTCGCCACGACAGCCGGCCCCGACCCAACGGCCGCGGCCGGCTTCCCGCTGTCGCCGGCAACCATCATCGCCGGCGCTATCCTCATCGGCCCTCTCGGCAGCATCCTCGGCAACGAACTGTCCCGAACGATTGGGCGGCGGTTGGCTATCTCCATCCTGATGTTCGCCTCCGCGACCATGGCGGCCACTTTTGGGTTTCTAGCGGACCAGGCCTATACCCTGGTGGTCGCCATCGCGGTCATTTACTGCGTCCTCCAGGTCTCCGACTCGGCCTCCATCACCGCCGGCGCCATGGCCAGCGCGCCGCCGGGCTACCAGGGCGCGACCATGGCCGTGCATTCGTGCATCGGGTTCATGGGCTCTTTCGCCGGCCCAGTGATCTTCGGACTGATCCTTGACATGGCCGATCCCACGGGCAACGGCGGCACCAGCTTGATCTCTTGGGGATGGGCCTTCGTCGGCGTCGGACTGGTGGTGGCCATGGGGCCTTTTTTTATCCACGCTCTGGCGGGCGAGGACCGGCGCGCGCTCTAGCACGATCGACTTGGCTAATAGCCATTCAGCCCGCGATAGTTTCGACCATGCGATAGCACCCCAGTGGCAAAAGCCTGAGCATTTG
>CAZNWX010000196.1:0-4824 GCA_964576415.1 uncultured Magnetovibrio sp.
CACGACCAAGCATGGGACGCTACCCTTTTGGATCTCCTCGGCGTCCCCGCCGAGTTGCTGCCCGACGTTCGCGACTCAGCCGGTGACTTCGGCGAGACTGATCCCACGCTGTTTGGCACGGCCATCCCCATCCGGGGCGTCGCCGGCGATCAGCATGCGGGACTGGTCGGACAGGCGAGTTTCGAACCCGGCATGATCAAAAGCACCTTTGGCACCGGGTGCTTTGCCATGCTCAACACCGGCACCACGCCGCTTGTGTCAAACCACAAATTGCTGACCACGGTGGCCTATCGCATTGCTGGCCAAACCACCTACGCCCTGGAGGGCAGCATTTTCATCGCCGGTGCCGCCGTGCAATGGCTGCGCGACCAGTTGAAGGTCATCCATGACGCGGCCCAAACGGAAGCCATCGCCCGCGGGGTACCCGAGACCGGCGGCGTCTATCTGGTCCCCGCCTTCACTGGGTTGGGCGCCCCCTATTGGGACACAGAAGCACGCGGTGCCATCGTTGGCCTGACCCGAGACAGCGGCGCGCCCGAGATTGTCCGCGCCGCCTTGGAGTCCGTGGTGTATCAGACCCGCGACCTTTTCGAAGCCATGGCCGCCGACGGAACAACGCCAGCTTCCGTCCGCGTTGACGGCGGCATGGCGGCCAATGATTGGACCATGCAGTTCCTGGCCGACGTCTTGTCCGTACGCGTCGAGCGCCCGATTAACACGGAAACTTCCGTCCTTGGTGCGGCCTATCTGTCGGCCCTGGGCGCCGGGATTTATGATTCCCTGGACGACGTGGCGGCAAATTGGCGGATCGATAAGACTTACACGCCCACCATGGTGGACGCCGAACGCGAACGCCTCTATGCCGGATGGCTCAAGGCAGTAGCGCAAACCCGGGGCTGTTAGGCGGCAATTCCGGCTGTCGCCCCACAATTCTGATTTGGATCACGGCGCAAACCCATCCTCCAGCAGACGGCAACACGCCTGTACCATTAGTGTATCGGTCAGCACGACGCCATCTGTCTCCTTACCGAACAGTGAGGAACACAGGTTTGCTGCCGCCAGAGGGCCGGACGTTTCGTGGCGTAGACGAGACGCTGCCTCACCGCTGCCGGCGGCGACGTCCCGGATCACCAGGGGGCTGAACATGCCTACCGTTTCCAGAAGCGGCAGTCCGACCATGTTGTGAAGCGCGGTTAGCAATTTGGTGCCGACGATCTGATTGGGTATTTGCCCGGCCGCGGCCCCAACAATGCGTTCACAGGCGTGAATATAGAAATTCAAGAAGGCGTTGCCGCGTTCGAAAAGGCAAAATGCGTTGTGCACATTCCGATAGCATTTGAGGGCGTAGGGCCGGCGACCGTTCGGTTGCACCCAAATTTCCCGACAGAACGCGTAGCCCATATTACCGGGCACGCTCAGGCAATCCGCGTGGAACACCAAGACGTCCGCGTCCACCCATATAGCCCGCTCGAAATGGCCTTCCAAGGCCCGGCGGATCAGCAACAGACGGCCCAAGTCGGTTAGAACCGGGAACCGGCCCGCGGCGGCCCGCCGGTAATCATCGGGCAGCAGGTCAAAAATCTCATCACCAATGAATTCATAGCTGAACCCGGCGCCATGCGCCCAATCGCAAACACTTTGCATGCAGATCTCAATCCAGACTGGCACCGCCTCCGTGCGATAGGATTGAATCACCAAGGTGGACACGGTTGGCCTCCGAACGATTCGCGCCATCAACGGCGGCGGCGCAACTGAACCAAAAGGAGGTCCGTCCAGGACAGAAGTTTGAACACGGAACCGCGCTTCTCCGTGTAGATACGAAGCGCTCCATGCCGGGTGTCCGGCGGCGATGACCATCTCAAATCGTCAATCTCACGAATCTCCAGAACCGTCACCTCACCCGTTTTCGAATCCCGGTTTCGCCAACGAAGCGTGCGGTTTGGACGCTTCTTTCTCCCGATCAGATCAGTCCAGATCTCTGGTTGCTCTGTCGGCCGGCCATATCGGCCGGTGAAATGTTTGGTTACGCGCTGAATTTCTTCGGTATTGAAGAGGACGTGGATCTGGACACTGCGTCCGGCGACATACTCGACTATGGATTTCGGCCCACGATAGAAATTGCTGGAAATATTGAACGCGGACGCCAGGTCCGATAGCCACGCTAAGGGTTCGATGCAGTACACGGTGTTCCAACGAATTTTGTTAACGCATTGTCCAACTCCTGGCGCCGGCATGCGACGCCCGAGCCCCTGATCTTCGAACAGGGTCAGTCTGACGTCGGCCAGGGGCGCAGCGGAGCCGCGTGACGACGACACCCGCGCCGAATTGCCACCGGTCGTCGTTCCGCCACCCTGCAGCAACGCAGCCACTTGCGCCGATGCCGCGGGCGCGCCAACGACCTCCGACGACAATGGAGGACTGGTCTTGTCCTCAGGCATCTCGGTCATTTCCAATTTGACGCGGTCGGCTTGCTCCTCGCGCACAGCCGGGTTGGACACCGCGTCTTGGAACGGTGCGCTCGCGGCTTGAGAAGGTTGATCCGTTGCTGCTGCCTTTGGTGCTAGTTCCTCGGACCCTACAGCTGCGATGTTCGACGGAGAAGCAGGCGTGGCGGGTGCGGGGTCCAGTGCGTCGTTTATGGGCCCAGCCAAACGCGCCGGTGTCACGATCGGTTGCGGCTTCGCGACGCTGACGACTTGCAGGCTGGACATCGCCACGCTGGCGCCCGGCGACCAAAGCTGTTCTTGCGCCGTCGGCAGCGCACTCGGGGTGGGATGCGCGATCGCAGCCGGTTTCACAGGTTGGGCGGGCGCGGCAGCCTGGGCATTTTCGGTTTCTTCGCTCTGAAACAGGTTAGGCGTCCCGCTATCCGTGGCCAGCGCTTCGGCGTCAGGCGGCGCGACCGCCGCCGTTTCGGGCGCCGCCGCGGTCGGCGTTTCGACAGTCGTTGGCGACGGGGTGGGTCGCGCTATCTCCTCAGGTGGAGACGCCACCGGTTCGTTTATTGCTTCAGCACTGACCGTGCTAGGGGCAACGTTCGAACGTGGTTCGGGCTTAGGCACGCCATCGGCATCCGCGGCTGAGGTCAGCGCGGCATCCCCTTCGGCCGTACCCACGGATGCCGACTCAAACGCTTCGCGCAGCCCCGTTGGCCAGATCGGAAGAAGCGCGGGGACCGAAGGTGGATCAGATGGGGCGTCGGATATGATCTGGCGGACCGACGTATCGTTCGGTTCGGTATCCGCCGCGTCGGCGACCTCGAGCGTCACGCTGTCAGGTGGAACCTCAGGCTTGGCCGCTGCATCGTTCGGTTCGGCGTCCGCCGCGTTGACGACCTCGGACGTCATGCTGTCGGGTGACACCTCAGGCGTAGCCATCGTATCCGAGACATCCGGCGTCAAGATGTTAGGCAATTGTTCGAAGGACCCCAGTTGTTGATCTGCCACAGCGACCTCGGCGGCCAGTGATTGCGGCACGGGCTCTTCGGTGATGGCAGGCGCCTCCACCACCACCGTTGGTTCTGCCAAGCGCTTCAACTCGGGCGCTGGTTCAGGCACGCCATCGGCATCCGCGGCTGAGGTCGGCGCAGCATTACCTTCGGCCGTGCCCACGGATGCCGGCTCAAACGCATTGCGTAGCCGCGTCAGCCATCCCGGGTCCTCATTGGGCGACACCGCTTCTAGCGCCGCCGCAACAGGCGCGGGCGCGGGCGGCGCATCAGATGGGGCGTCGGACATGATCTGGCGGACCGTTGTATCGTCCGGTGCAGTGTCCGTCGCACCGATAACCGCGGGCGTCGCGGCGGTTTCCAAAACTTTGGGTGCTGGTGTCGGTGCCGTCGGCGGGTTATTCGCCGGCTCCACTGTCGTCAAATCGGACGTATTCGGCGCGCTATCATCTATCGGTGACGGCCGAAACACGTCGGCAATTCGCGAAAACATACGGCCAATATCCGTGGTGGCCGTGTCCGAACCGGATGCAAGAGGACTAGTCTTGCTCTCAGACACCTCGGACGTTTCTGATTTGACGGGCTCGGCTTGCTCCTCGCGCGCGGCCGGGTTGGACGCCACGTTGCGGGGTCGTGCGCTCGCGGTTTGAGAAGGTTGATCCATTACCGCTGCCTTTGGTGCTGGTTCCTCGGACCCTACAGCTGCGATGTTCGACGGAGAAGCGGGCGTAGTGGGCGCTGTTTCCTTCTCTGAAAACTTAAATAAATCCGTCACACGGTTCAGCCAGTCCGGGGATTGGCCACCCGATCCCGATTCCGAACGCGGTTTGACTTGGGGAACCGGGGCGTCGTTTATGGACCCGGCCGAAGACGCCGGTGCCACGATCGGTTGCGGCTTCGCGACGCTAACGACTTGCAGGCTGGACTTCTCGCCGCTGGTGTCCGGCGACCAAAGCTGTTCTTGCGCCGTTGGCAGCGCACTCGGAGCAGGACGCGCGATCGCCGTGGGTGTCAAAGGAGGGACCGGCGAGGCAGCCGTCGCGGGCACGGCGGCAGGTGCGGCTGTGGGAGTAGTCTGGCGCGTCGCCGTCGATCCCACCAACCAGCCGGATCCAGGCAATGACGATGTAGGCGCCGGCGTGACGGTGCTCGCCAACGCCCGCTCGGCCGGCTTCGACACCGGTTCCTGCGTGGCGGCATCGCGACGCTGTTTTTCCACCGACAACAGATAGTGGGCGATTTCGTAATGTCCCCGATCGACCGCCATGTCAACGGGCCTGACGCCCAATTCATTGACGGCAGAGATACTGGCGCCAGCCGTGATGGCAGCTTTGACCCGGCCAAGGTCGTCGGCCCAAACGGCATCGAACAGCCGC
>CAZNWX010000197.1:0-232 GCA_964576415.1 uncultured Magnetovibrio sp.
GGCAGGCCGCGAAGATGGCGAAACAGACGCTCCACCAGAGGAAATCCCATGCCTTGGCGGTGCCGATAATGTGCGTCTGATGGAAGATGATCCCAGTGAAGATGGCTGACATAGTCATGACGATGGGCGCCACCATGAGGAACCGCCGATCACGCAGCATCTCGGCGCGGGTCCATTGACGCTGGCCGGCGTTGAGAGAGCTCAATGCCTCGGGCCCCTGGCCGTCCTGGCC
>CAZNWX010000197.1:242-4807 GCA_964576415.1 uncultured Magnetovibrio sp.
GGTGGTGCGCTTCAGGAGGAATGGGATTGTCGGCAGCATGGTAACGGCGACGGCTAGGCCCATGACGACCCAAATGTTGGGCCAAGTGGTGACGGTGAGACCGATGGTGATCAACGGAGGCAGGGTGCCTTCGGCTATTGGAAAGCCGAAGCCGGCAATGGCGATAGCTCGGCCACGTTCCGCCACGTACCGGCGGGCCATGGCGGTGACGGCGATGTGTGTCATCATACCTTGGCCAAGGAACCGCACGATGAGGATACTGAAGAACAGGGAGACGGAGCCGCTGACTTGCGAGAACGCCGCCGCACCGGCTGCCATGGCGACACAAACCCACCAGACGAACCGGCCCAGCCGTAACCGGTCAACCAATCGCCCTGCTGGCCATAAGATGGCGGCGCTGACCAAGGTCGCGGCTGTGTAGATGCCGCCAAAGTCCGTGTGGCTGAGTTGGAATTCCCTGCGAAGGACGTCACCGAACAGGGAAATCAGGTAGGTCTGGCCGGGGCTGGTCCAGAACATGACCAACGCACCAAACAGTAGGAACCGCCATTCGCGGCGCATGAAAGCCAGCGTCGGGGTTCCGGCGGTCACTTGGGCGATCCGGCCGACCAACGTTCCGCGGTGACCTGGCTCATGCGTCCAGGTAATCCTCGATGAAGTGGCTGATGATGTCGTCTAGGCCGCCGTCCACAGGAAAACCCAGGTCCTGGGCGCGGCGCCATTCAGCGTCCGGGGGCCAGGTCTTGACGATGTCCACAATGAACGGATCGGGCTCCATGTTGATCTGGCCGAGTTGGCGATTGCTATCGAAGCGGGTCACGGCCTGGATCATGTCTCCGGCGGTGACCGTGTGACTGGGCAGGCCGACTCCTCGGTCGTCGCCTAACTGGTCGCCGTGCAGTTCGTGCAGGTGGATGAAACCCTCAACAATGGCCCGGTAGCCGAGGATTGGCATGGTCGTTGCCTCGGGTACGGGGACGGTGTAGTCGACACCCGTCAGCGGTTCTCGGAACACGGCGCTGGCGAAGCTGGAGGCCGCCGCGTTGGCTTTGCCGGGCCGAATGATCACGGTTGGCAATCGGGCCGAGCGCCCGTCCAGGAAGCCCTTGCGCGTGTAGTCGTTAATCAGTAGTTCGCAAATGGCCTTGGTGATCCCGTAGGTGGTTTGCGGGGTCTGCTTCGCCGTGTCGCCGACGATATCGGCCATGTGCGCGCCGCCGAAGGTGGCGATGGAACTGGCGGTTACCAGGCGCGGTTGGCCGGCGCGGGCCCGTACGGCCTCCATGACGTGGCGGCCGCCATCCAAATTCACCCGCATGGCGAGGTCGAAATCCTTCTCGCCCCCGCCGCTGACTACGGACGCCAGATGAAAAACCGAGATGTCGTCGCGATCAATCAGGTTGTTCACCGTTGCGCCGTCGGAAATGTCGCCTGTGACAGCCGTGATAGTCACGCCCTCCTTCTGAAGTTTCTCCAGCGGTTTGCTCACGTCGAAGAGCGTGATCGCGTCGATGGCGTGTTTGTTACCATCCGGGCCGGTTAGTTCTCCGACCTCCAAGAGGCGTTTGGCCAAACGGAACCCGATAAAACCGGCGCCGCCGGTGATCACCACTTTCATGGTTGTGTCCTTTTTCTGGCCCGGCCAGTCCAGGCGCCGGCGGATGGTAGCGAACTCACTGGCCCAAGAAAAACCTTTCTGACGGCTTAACCCCGCTATGCACGTATCGGGCCGCGAGGAAGATGCCATCGCCGGCGAGCCGGCGGTTGCTCTAGTCTCAATCTTCAAGGCTGAGGGCCAGCACTGCATTCATCATCCTATACCCCGTGCCTGGCTTGCTTCAGTGTACGGACGCTCATCTTGTTCACACAGCGTAGGGGGGAAGGATTGCTCCGCAGCGTTCCGCCGCGTCGGGGCTCTGGTCCTTGACGGCCTTGGCGATCAGATCAGCTGGCCGTTGAAGGACAAATACTGGAGTTTCTTATGACATCTGCTCACTTGGCAATATCGGGGGCCTCGGCAGCCAGCGCTAAAATGGCTGCGCCTTCCATCCGATAGGGCAGCCAGGTTTCCATATGGGTACAATCAACGGCGTGGTAGAAGTCGCGGGTCGGGTTCCAGTCCAGGACGGAAAGTTCGAGCCGCTCGCAGTCCCGTTCTTGGGCCAGTTTCGTCAGCGCTGCCATGAGGTCTTTGCCGAGACCCGTGCCGCGGGCTTTTTCTTCCACGTACAGGTCTTCCAGATAGATACCCGGTCTTCCCTCCCAGGTGGAGTAGTTGTGAAAAAACAGCGCGAAGCCGACGACTTCTTTGTCTAACTCGGCAATCAGGCACTCAAATCGCTTGGGTTCTGAAAACCCGTCGCGGTGAATGTCTGCTTCGGTGATCTTGACCGAGCTTTCGGGCTCGTTCTCGTAGGCGGCGAGCCCCTTGATGAGCCTTATGATGTGGCCTGCGTCCGCGGGTCGTGCCCAACGAATGGTGGTCTTGGCGGGTGGCGGCATGCGCTTGTGCTCCAGCAAGTTTGAGAGGAAAGTATAGCTCCCCGAACCGACTGAAAGGAACCGAGAGCCATGGCCCGGCTGCTCTATGATCTCTGCGCCGACAACGATCTCCGTTTTAGCCCGTTTTGTTGGCGGGTCAAGCTGGCGCTGGCTCACAAAGGACTGGACTACCAGACCGAACCGGTACGTTTCACGGAAAAGTCAAAGCTCGAGTTCTCCGGGCAGAAATTAGTGCCCGTGCTGGACGACAAGGGCACCATTGTTAGTGATAGCTGGGCCATTGCCGAATATTTGGAAGAGACCTATCCGGACGCGCCGACCCTATTTCCTGGAAACGAGGGAAAGCACATGGCGAAGCTGACCATGGAATGGATGGACAGCCAGAACAGGGAGCTTCTGACATTCATCATCCTCGACATCTTTGCCAAACTGAATGCGAAGGATCAGGCCTATTTCCGGTCCAACCGCGAAGAGCGTTTCGGTAAACCCCTGGAAGAGTTGCAGGCCGGCCGTGAGGACCGCATTTACGAATTCCGCGAGGTCAATCTGGCGGTGCTCCGGGTGCACGTCACCGATCGGCCGTTCATTGCCGGCCAGGAACCGGCCTACGGCGACTATGCCGTGTTCGGCTCCTTCCAATGGGCGCGCATTGCCAGCGATTTCGATTTGTTGGCCGACGGCGACCCTATCTACGACTGGCGGGAGCGTATGATCGCGCGGCTCTAATATGCCTTCGCCCAGGCCTGGAAGATGATTTCCGTAGCGGGGTCCATGAGAAATAAATTCTCGACCCGGAATTCGTCGAGTGAGATGTCCTCTGGCGTGCCTAGCGTGGAGATGGTCGTGAACAGGCTGAGCGCCTGACAGTCTTTCTCGAACAGTATGGGTAGGGGGCCGACCAGAAACTCGGGCATCTTTCCTGTACTGGCGTATCGACATCGGGAGAGTAACCATCGGTACCTGCATCATGGCGGTTCTGTCGCCCGCAAGCAGGGCTGAAAGGCCAATATTTACCGGACCGGCGACGATCCGTTTTTCGTGGGTTGCAGACCGCTGACCTCGCGGAATTCGTCTACGAAAGCTAGAAATTCGCCTAGTTGGCGTGTTTTGGCGCCATTTCCCGGGTCGCTAGCACCACGGCCACTAGAACCAGTCCGCCGCCGGCGTATTGGATGTCCGTCATGCGTTCGCCCAGGATCAAGGCCGCCGCCACTAGGGTGACTAGGGGTTCCAGGTTGTTGATCATGGATACCGGCGCGGGATTGGCGCGTCGGACAGCCACCATCAATAGACACATGCCCGCGATATAGCCGGCCGCTGCGATGTTTAGGCCGGTCCATCCGGCACCGTCTGTTGGCAGTACGACGGTACCAACACTCAGCAATACGGCGACGACAACCGGCAGACAGAATGCCTGGGTGTAAAACGTGAGCGTGAGCGCATCCATGCGCCGGGCCGCCCAGGAGCCGGTTATCATCACGAGACAAGCGCCGACTGCGGCGATCAGGGCGCAGCCGACACCGCGAAGATCCAGAATCTCGAAGCTCGGCCCTAAAGCCAGGGTCAGGCCCGCGAAGGCCGTGGCGAACGCCGCGACAGTCGCGAGACTGGGCGCGCGCCGCTCCGTCAGAGTAGCGTGCACTAATACGATGATCGGAAAAGTGAAGAAGATCAGGGCCGAAAGGCTAACAGGAATGAACAGCACTGACGACATGTACCCGAAAGCCACCATGAGGATGCCCAGCGTCGTCGCCAACGCGGGCTTTAATGCGGCCGGGTTGAACGCCCACGGCCGGCGCAAAAAAGCCACCAGGGCGGCTGTGATTACCGTCGCCACAGCGACCCGGAAAGCGACCAGCGTGGTCGTGGAGACGCCGCCGTCATAGGCGATTCGGGCCGCCGGCGTGATCACCCCCAGGCTGATGGACGCGGCGGCCGCGGCGGCGAGGCCGGTGATCTGTTGTGCTGGGGTCGGTGTCATGATCATGGCTTGTCTTTGCGGCTTTTCCCCGCCCGGCTCAACAAAAATCGTGGTTGTTGCCCGCGACGATTTTGCTCATTGT
>CAZNWX010000198.1:0-220 GCA_964576415.1 uncultured Magnetovibrio sp.
AGGAAGAAGCGATTTTGCTGGTCGATGCCCAGCAGTTGGATCAGCTCCTACACCCGACCCTAGATCCGGACGCGGAACGCGACATCATTGGTCGCGGCTTGCCATCGAGCCCGGGGGCGGCGTCCGGCAAGATTGTGTTCTCCGCTGACGACGCGGAAGCCTGGGTCGCGAAGGGCGAGAAGGTCATCCTGGTCCGCACGGAAACGTCCCCCGAAGACAT
>CAZNWX010000198.1:230-4800 GCA_964576415.1 uncultured Magnetovibrio sp.
AGGTATCCTAACGACGCGCGGCGGCATGACGTCGCACGCCGCCGTGGTTGCCCGTGGCATGGGCAAACCCTGTGTTTCCGGTGCCGGAGACCTGCGCGTCGACTACGACAACAAGCAGCTCATGGCCATGGGTGAGATCCTGGACGAGGGCGCCACAGTGACCGTTGATGGGTCCAGCGGCGAGGTCATGCGCGGCGAGGTCGCTACCATTCAACCCGAACTTACTGGCGACTTCGGCCAGCTCATGGAATGGGTGGACGAGGCCCGAGTACTGGGTATCCGCGCCAACGCGGAAACGCCGGTGGACGCGGCCACGGCTCGGAAATTCGGCGCCGAGGGCATCGGCCTATCGCGAACCGAGCACATGTTCTTTGACCCCGCCCGTATCGTCCATATGCGCCAAATGATCCTAGCCACCGACGAACCCGCGCGCCGCGAAGCACTCGACAAGCTTTTGCCGTATCAGCGCGAGGATTTTCTGCAGCTGTTCAGGATCATGGCTGGCCTGCCGGTGACCATCCGGCTCCTTGATCCGCCACTGAACGAGTTTTTGCCGCATACATTGGAAGAGATGGAAGAAGTGGCCAAGGCCGCCGGCGCCGACGTAAGCGCCGTGAGGGCCCGCAAGCTGGAGCTCGATGAGGCCAACCCGATGCTTGGCCACCGGGGCTGTCGCCTGGGCATCACCTATCCGGAAATCTACGAGATGCAGGGTCGCGCCATCTTTGAGGCTGCCGCCGCCATCGTGAAAGGCGGGGAGACGGTGGAGCCTGAGATCATGATCCCGTTGATTGTCGACAAGCCCGAGTTCGACATGCTCAAGGACGTTGTCGACCGGGTCGCCAAGGAGGTGGAAGCTGCCGAGGGCGTGACGCTGACCTACCTGGTCGGCACTATGATCGAACTGCCGCGGGCGTGTCTGAAGGCCGATACCATAGCCGAGACGGCGGAGTTCTTCTCCTTCGGCACGAATGACCTGACGCAGACCACCTACGGCTTCTCCCGCGATGATGCCGCGCCCTTCTTGGAGATCTACCGATCCAAGGGCGTCATGCGCAAAGATCCGTTCATGACCATCGACTCCGAAGGCGTGGGTGAGTTAGTGAAGATCGGCTGTGAACGCGGGCGCGGCGTCCGCCCGGACATCAAGCTCGGCATCTGCGGCGAACATGGCGGCGACCCAGCCTCGGTCCGGTTCTGTCACGACATCGGCCTGAGCTACGTGTCTTGCTCGCCCTACCGGGTGCCAATCGCGCGTCTGGCCGCCGCCCAGGCGGCCATTGAGACGGATCCAAGCAAGCAAGCGGAGAACCGCTGAGCTCGCCCCAGAGCAGGAGAATCACCATGATCGAAGTCGCCCGCGCGGAACTTCTGAGCCCCGACACGCTCCAGGTTGGGATCAACCTCGGCAATATCCTATTGGTCACCGGCAAAGCCGAAAACGGTGATCCGGAGGGGATCGCGCCGGACATGGGCCGAGCCCTGGCCGAGCGTTTGGGTGTCGAGGTCCAGTACCAGACCTTCGCGACGCCCGGCGAAGTGGCCGACGCCGCCGAGAGGGACGAGATCGACGTCAGCCTGATTGCCGACGAGCCGACGCGGGCCATAGTCATCGACTTCTGCGATCCGTATGTGGAGATTGAGGCAACCTACCTGGTGCCGGCGGGGTCATCCTTACAGACAGTCGAGGACGTGGACGCCCTTGGCGTGCGCATCGCCGTTTCCGAACGCGCCGCCTATGATCTTTACCTCAGCCGCACGCTGCAACACGCAACCCTGCATCGCGCCCGTGGCCTACCCGGTGCCTTCAAGCTGTTCGTCGATGAGGAACTGGACGCCCTGGCCGGCCTGGTGCCGGCGCTAAAGGAAAATGCCAAAAGCGTGCCTGGTTCACGCGTCATCCCGGGCCGGTACACATCGGTCCAGCAGGCCATCGGCACCCTGCACGGCCGACCGGCCCTGAACACCGAGGTGCAGGCCTTCTTGGAAGAAAAGAAGGCCAACGGCTTCGTGGCGGACCTCATCAATAAGCACAGCGTCACTGGCAAATTGCAGGTCGCCAAGTAGGGCGCCACCGTCCGACTGTACATTCCGGTTCCCTATAATCTATCCCGGGCATATAATGTTGTATGTTCAGGTTCCCCGTCATTGCTGCTTGTTTGCTGATCACATCACCCGGGGGGGCCGCCAGTGACGCCGCCAAGGGCCGCGCCATCGCTGCGGATCATTGCAAGCGCTGCCATGTGGTCGGCGACTTGAACAAGTTCGGCGGCATCGGATCGACGCCCTCGTTCCAGTTGATCGCCGGCATGGAAGACGGCATGGAGCGATTTCAGACCTTCTATGCCCGCCGCCCGCATCCCAACTTCGTGCGCCTTCCCAACCTACCGCGCTTTTCCAAGGCGCCGCCCTACGCCATCCCCTTCACCGTAACCGAAGCCAGCATCGAAAACCTCATAGCCTTCGTGAAGACCTTGAAGGTGCGCGATGTCAACCAGGTGCCGGTGGTCGGAGGGTTCGGACGCAAGCGGCAACTCGGCCAGTAGGCGGCGCGGACACAGAAAACGGCGGGAAATCCCGCCGTCTTTCATGAAGCTATCTTGTTTACGCGGCCTCAGGCCATGGTGGCAACCAGCGTCACCAAAGCGCCGACGGCGCAGACCAGGTAGATCCAGCTCTCATTTTTGAGCATTTTGCAATTCATACCCATAGCGTTTCTCCTTGTTCTTGGAGCCCGGCATGCCGGGCTCGGGTTCACAGAGGCCGAAGGCCCCGTAAGTAGCCGCGTATGCACCGTCTCACAATTGCAGTTATCGCATAACAGCGTCCGGCATATGGGGCTCACTTTTAAAAGCCTTGGTTTCCTTGACACCGAAACCTATCGGCGGCAGCGTGAGCGGTCGGCAACGCGAGGAGCAGACAGTCATGACCAACTTACATCTGAATGAGGATTGCATCTTCTGCAAGATCATCCGGGGTGAGATTCCAAGCTTCAAACTGTATGAAGACGATCTCACCTACGCCTTCATGGACATCAATCCCCTCAACGACGGGCATGCCCTGGTCATTCCCAAATACCATGCAGAAAACATCTACGCGACGCCCGATGAATGGTTTGGGCCAACCATGTCCACGGTCCGACGCATCGCTAGCGCGGTCAACAAGGTCGTGCGGCCCGAGGGCATCAACCTCCTGCAGGCCAATGGCCCCGGTGCTAAGCAATCCGTCTTTCATCTTCATATGCATGTGATCCCGCGCTACGCAGACGATGGCGCGGGCATGAACTGCGAAATGAAACACGGTGATATGTCCTCGATCGGTGAACTGGCGGAACAGATCGTCGCCGCCATCGAATGAAGCTCAGGCCGTTGGCCGCCTGACGAAGATGGTGAAATCCGGCAAGGGTGGATCGACGATAACCTCGGCTTCCGGCGACAGGCTTTCGCGCACAAAGGTCAGGAACCGGACCGGGTCCGCATAATAGAGCCCGTCGTAATGCACATCCGTGTCATCCCTCAGCATGTTGAAAGCCAGGCCGCGCCGCGTATGCTGCCAGAGCTGTTTGAGACTGGCTTGAATGTACTCGACCCATTCCTCCGCGTCGGCGCCCATGTGCATGTTCTAGGTACCCGATACGATGGTGTAGTAGGCAATCTCGTGTGCCGACATTCCACGCACGATCTGGCCGCGGGGATCTGCGTGGCGGGCTTTGGCGGCGTCGATCATGCCTTGGCTCATATCCGTGCCTATGTAGCGGCTACGTCTCATGACAGCCTTGTCGGCCAGGTATCCGAATAGTGAGCCATAACCGCAGCCGAAATCATGGATGGTGATCCCGCCCGCCTGGGCCATGTCGTCGAAGATGCCTTCCAAGATGACGTAGCGCCTGACCTGCCATTCCTGGTTCTTCCAGAACACGCCCTGCGCCGTCGGTCCATAACGGCTGAGGCGGCGCTCATAGGCGCGGACCACGGGGGTTAGCATTCGGGGCGCGGCGCGCAAAATGTCTCCCACTGATCGCATCAAATGAATTTAGAGCCTGTAAAGGTGAATTGGAAACAACTGAGATCGATTTTCCAGCCTTCTGGCGTCGTCGAGAATGCTCACCGATGCCTCCCATCGCTATAGCATACCCCCCCAACCAGAACGTTGGAAAATCGGCAACCCCTGCGTCTTCTTCGACCCCCTGGACAGTATCGCATTCCGCTTTTAATGCCTTGAATTGCTCCGCGAAACGCTCCTTACCAGACAACTAGAGAAGGCGTCTCAGTGCTTCAAAATCACCGTTATAGGCTCTAACGGTCCGGACCGATGGAAGAAGAGGGCAAAGCTCAGAACTCGGCCCAGTCGGGCTTCGTAGGCGCTACGGCGGCACCGTCGACAGTAAAAGTCGCGTCAGCATTCTCCAGGTACTCCAGACGCATCAGCGCCAGGGCCCGGCCGTCGCGACCGGAGCGCACTTCGCCCACTTTCTTGCTATTCAGCATGACCGGCGTGCCCGCGGCGGGCAACGCCCCGTCAATGGTGATGGGTACCAGGCGTTTCTTCACCAGGCCGCGGTACTTGGTTC
>CAZNWX010000199.1:0-4786 GCA_964576415.1 uncultured Magnetovibrio sp.
TGCTTGTTCGACGAACAGACCAAAGCAATTGGGGGTCGGCATGATCGGAATGGTTCTCGTCACGCACGGCCGGTTGGCCGATGAATTGATCGCCGCGCTCGAGCATGTTGTCGGCCCCCAGAAAAACGTCCTGTCAGTTTGCATCGGCCCCGACGACGACATGGAACAGCGGCGCAGCGACATCATGAAATCAGCCGTCGATGTCGACGATGGCAATGGCGTGGTGCTTCTCACCGATATGTTTGGCGGAACCCCATCGAACTTAGCGATTTCGATTATAGACACCGCCAACGTCGAGGTTATTGCTGGGGTCAACTTACCCATGTTGGTCAAGCTGGCGTCGGCACGTGAGACGGTAGACCTGGCCGACGCGGTTGCTAGCGCGCAGGAAGCGGGTCGAAAGTACATCAATATTGCCTCCCAACTGCTGGCGCAGGACGATCCGTGAACGGCAACGATCGTGTCGCGACCATTCAAAACAAGCGGGGCTTGCACGCCCGCGCCGCCGCGAAGTTCGCGCAAGTAGCTGGTGAATTTGACGCCCAGGTTACGGTTTCCCGGGGCGGCCAGAGCGTTTCGGGCATCTCAATTATGGGTCTCATGATGTTGGCCGCCAATCCCGGCACTCAGATCAGTTTGTCGGCAACTGGCGCGCAAGCGACAGCGGCGCTGGACGCCATATGCGGGCTGATCGACGCTAAATTCGAAGAAGATTGAACAGCATGTCGGCGGAACGCGAATACCACGGGCTTGGCGTCGCGCCGGGGGTCGCCATTGGCGTTGCGTATGTGCGCGAAACGGGCGGTCTGGAGGTTCCGGAACGGAAACTGCGCAAGGTGGAGGTTCCAGACGAGGAACTGCGGCTGGAGAAGGCCGTCGAATTGGCACGCCGGCAAATTCGTCGCCTACAGAACCGAACCGGAGACCTGCCGGGCACGGCCTCGGAAGAGCTGGGTTTTCTTCTCGATGCTTATCAGCAGATGCTTGGCGATTCGCGGCTCGTACGCGGGGCTAAGGCCCGGATTGTCGACGAACGCGTCAATGCTGAAGCCGCGGTCCAGCATGAGATCGCGTCCATTGCGGAAACCTTTCAAGCCATGGACGATGCCTATATTGCAGCTCGCTTTGACGATATCCGCGAGGTCGGCAATCGCATCATCCGCAATTTGACGCGAAAACCGCTACGCGCGTTCTCAACCGCGCCGAAAGGATCGTTGGTTATCACAGACCAGTTGACGCCAGCCGACATGGCTCAGATCGATCCGGCTCTGGTCGCCGGTGCGGCGTCGTCGCTTGGCGGCGCGGAGGGGCATACGGCAATCATGGCTCGTGCGCTTGGGCTTCCAACGGTCCTTGGCGTACCCGACCTTATGACGCAGATCCATCCAGGCGATACGGTGATCATTGACGGCACCGTCGGGCGGGTTGTCCTGACGCCCACCGAAAAGACGCTGCGAGCCTATCAGCAACGGCGCGACAAGTTGCGGCGCGAGTCGCGCCGCCTAAGTCGCCTGCGCAACCTGCCGGCGCGAAGCCGGGACGGCTCGGATTTCGTCCTTCATGCAAACGTCGACCTTCCCATGGAGATGCCGATAGTCGCACAAGCCGGTGCAGAAGGCATTGGCCTGCTAAGGAGCGAGTTCCTCTACATGAACCGCGAAACGCTACCCACGGAAGATGAGCAGTACGCCATTTTCCGCGATATGGTGGAAGCGATGGAAGGCCTTCCGGTGACCATACGCAGCCTGGATGTAGGCGCCGACAAACCCGCCGACGTGGTCACCAGCGCCTTTGGAACCACCCAATCGACCGCGCTTGGCCTGCGCGGCATCCGGCTGGCACTTATCGAAACTGACATCCTAGAAACCCAATTCCGTGCCATGCTGCGCGCCGCAAGCCATGGCCCCGTGCGCATCCTCCTCCCCATGGTTTCTAACACATCGGAAGTGATGAAGGCCCGCGAACTCCTGCAGAAGTCGGCAAAGCGCTTAAAAAGACGTAAGATTGCCGTGCCAGATCCCTTGCCGCCGCTGGGCATCATGATCGAAGTTCCGGGCGCGGCCCTGGCTGCCGATGCCCTGGCCCGTGACAGCGATTTCTTCGCCATCGGCTCCAATGACCTGACCATGTATACGCTGGCCACGGATCGGGCCAACGAACACGTCGCGCATCTGTTCGATCCCTTACACCCGGCGGTTCTACGATTGATCCAATTCACGACCAGTGCCGCCCTTAGGGCCCGCATCCCCATCAGCATCTGCGGCGAAATGGCCGGCGAACCTCGCTACGCGGCGTTGCTGGTCGGGCTAGGCTTGCGTGAGCTATCCATGTCGCCGGCCTCAATTCCCCGGGTTAAACAGCGCATCCGGGAGATGGACGCTCTGGCGGCGGCGACGCGGGCAAACCTGATCATGGATCAAACAGATTCGGGACGGATCGCCACACTTCTCGACGATTTCAACGCCCTGGCCTGATTTAATGGACGGCCGAACCGCCGGACCGATTAGCACTAATATCCGAGACGTCGACAGGATTGGAACTGGGGGTCTCGTTGAACGGTCCGTCCAACTCCATGAGTTCTCGCGACAGATAATTCTTGGGCACCATGTGCTCCAGCAAATCGCGGGCCCGATCCAGATTTTTTCCAGTGACTGCCGCCTGGCGGTGTTTCCGACGCAGCTCATAGACCTCTAGGGCTGCCTCAAAGGCATCAATAGCCGCCTCGATTCGCTCTGGATTGTTCGCTTTCTTGCCCAACAGGAAGAGGGCGCTGCCCAGATTATTCTGCGTCGCCGCCCAGGCCAGGGGTCCCTTCTTCCGATCTCGAACCTGGAGAATCGCTTGATAGGCGTTGGTCGCGGTTGCCATGGCCTCAAGGCTCTTTACATGCTCACCAAATACCTGAGCGGTTCTTGCGAAGCTGGACATGACCTCGGCCCATCGGGCAGGCGTGCGACGTTTCGAATAGACCTTCAATGCGTTCTGGTGGCACTGTAGCGCCTGGCGCAAGGTTTCCTTATGGCCGGCTTCGTAGCCGAATTTGTAGTAAATTAATCCAAGCCTGTTCTGCAAGGCCGCCCATTCATAAGGCGTTTCATCCTTGGTGAAGACCTCTAACGCCGATAGGGCCGAGGCAGCCGATTCTTCATAGCCGGCCGAATCGTTATCCGCATCGGCCTTGAGGTAAACGAGGCTGGACAGGTGCTTGTACGCCGTCGCCCAGTCCACGGGGGATTCTTCTAATCTCACCGCGGCGGAAACCTGGCGGTAGGCAGTCATCGCCTGCGCCATGTATTCTGGCGCACGCTTCGCCGACCAGGCGGACGTCAGGATGTTTCCATGGCACAGGTACAGGGCGGCGCGTTCACGGCTTGTCATGTCAGGCGGGATGTCGTTCATGACAATGCCGGCCATTGCCGCCGCGTCCGGTAACGCGGCCAAACGCATTTTTGCCTTGTCGCGGCTGGCGGGAACTGTCGCGCTCAAAGTTGCGGCATGCAGGAAATCGGCATAGGGACCACTGAGATGGGCCGGCAGTGGCAAATCCGTAGTCAAATCGAAACCGCCAGGGATCCACTCATCCCAGGTCGCCAACGAGATGAAATGAATATGCACGGGCGACCCTGCTGGTGGCACATGACCCCAGATTAGAATGTCCGCCTGGCGTTCCGCCAGCCAGCGCCGGGCAAGTTTGGCGGCGCGTGACAACTCCGTGGTCAGATCTTCATCGACGTTGATCTCCAACGCCCGGCCCAAGGGACGAGCATGGACATCGCGGAACCGGTCGAAGGCGGCGATCACCTTCTTGGTCACGATCCCATTGGCATCATCGTTAAAGTTCGCAACACGGACCTCGACACGGCCTTCCATGGGTTGCATGAGATCCGTCATTCGTTGGATGAAACCTGGACCTTTCGCGGTCGTGAAAGGTTCCCTCGGCGTGGGCTCGGGTGGCGTAACGCCTCCGATCTGCTCAATCAGTTGGCCCAGCATACCTTTGTTGCGGACCACGGGCTGAGCCATATCCAGGCCATTGTCGCGATTGATAAACCGCACCTGCACAGGCCCGAGGGCACGCGCTGTTGATTCCCGCGTAACGTCCCCAACGAGGCCCATCTCTCCGAACATTTGTCCGGCTTGGAAGGTAGCGGCTTGCGCCAGTTCGGCACCATCATCGCGAACCAGTTCCACCACGCCGCTCAGCACCTCAAAGGCGCCATCGGCGGGCTCGCCCTCGCGATAGATAATCTCACCATCCTCGTACGCCTGCTTTCGCCGGGCCAAGACCGATTCCCCAATCCTGTCATCCGCGCCCGCATCCTAGATTTTCTATTCGGATACAAATAGCGGACTGATCCGCTGATAAGGATCGCCGAAAAAGGTTATTAAGCGTTTAACGCAGATATATCCGTCAGGCGCCTAAATGATCACCGGAGAGCCAGTGTGAAGCCCCGCGATGTTTGGGACAAAAGCAAAAATGTAAAACAATCACGCTATTGCCCTGGTTCCTCTTGGCCACTCATAATATATCCAGAACATTTTCCGGTGGACGGCCAACGGCGGCCTTGGAGCGCACGGGGATGCTTACAGATGGCCTCGATCAAGGCGGCACCGTCCAAATCATTGGCGATCCCCTCCTCCCGGGCCTCTTTCCGGCGAACGATATCGCGGGGCTCCAGCGCAAGCTTAGCCAGAACGTCCTTCAACTCCGCCACGCTCGGCGGATTTACAAGGTACTCGACGATATCCGGCTCAATTCCCTTCTCCTTGATTAGCGTCAGCGTCT
>CAZNWX010000200.1:0-4783 GCA_964576415.1 uncultured Magnetovibrio sp.
ACCGGGGCCAGCAAAGGCAGCAGCGACGGCAAGATCATTTCCTTGATCGCCGCCTTGGTTAGTAGGTCGACGCATTTGCCGTATTCTGGCTTTGCTGTCCCTTCCATAATGCCCGGGATTTCCTTGAACTGGCGACGCACTTCGACGACTACCGCGCCGCCGGCGCGGCCAACGGCCATCATTCCCATGCCGCCGAACAGGTACGGCAGCAGACCGCCGATGAACAAGCCTATCACGACGTAGGGATCTTGCAGCGTGAAGGTCACGGCGACGTCTGGGAAGTAGTGCTTTAAATCTTCCGTATACGCACCGAACAACACCAGGGCTGCGAGACCGGCGGAACCAATGGCATAGCCCTTCGTCACCGCTTTCGTCGTGTTGCCGACGGCGTCCAGCGCATCTGTCGTGTTACGGACTTCGTCTGGTAATTCCGCCATTTCAGCGATACCGCCGGCGTTGTCCGTCACCGGACCAAAAGCGTCCAGCGCCACTACCATGCCAGCCAAGGCGAGCATCGCCGTTGCGGCGATGGAGATGCCGAACAGGCCCGCCTGCAGGTACGAGATGATGATGCCGCCGCAGATGACAATTACCGGAAGCGCCGTGGCTTCCATGGAAACCGCCAAGCCTTGGATAACGTTGGTGCCGTGCCCCGTTTCGGAAGCCGCCGCCACACTTCGCACCGGACGATAGTCGGTGCCCGTATAGTATTCGGTGATCCAGATTATCAGGCCGGTCACGACAAGACCGACGATCGCACAAATAAAGAGTGCGGTGCCTGTGACCTTCGTACCGCTCATATCGAAGGACGTATCCCAGCCAATGAATTGCGAAATTACGCCGGCAATCAGCAAGGCCGAAATGATGGCGCTGGCAATAAAGCCTTTGTAAAGTGCACCCATGATCGATTGGCTGGAGCCTAACTTGACGAACCAAGTTGCCGCCACGGAGGCGATAATACAAACCGCGCCAATGATCAACGGCAGCAGCATCATTGATTCCTGAGCTGCACCGGTGAAGTAAATGGCGCCAAGAAGCATGGTACCAACCAAGGTCACGGCATAGGTTTCGAACAAGTCAGCAGCCATGCCCGCGCAGTCACCGACGTTGTCGCCAACGTTATCGGCGATCACTCCTGCGTTACGCGGATCGTCTTCCGGAATGCCAGCTTCGATCTTCCCAACCAAATCGGAGCCTACATCGGCGCCTTTGGTGAAGATACCACCACCAAGTCGCGCGAAGATAGAGATGAGCGAAGCGCCAAACCCCATGGCAACCAGAGCCTCGAGAATGTGACGCATGCCTTCGGTCGTGTTCGGGTCGACCATCTCGCGAAGAACTGTGTAGTAACCAGCCAGACCCAACAGCGCCAGACCGACCACCAGCATGCCGGTGACGGCGCCAGCTTTGAACGCCACATCCAAGCCACCGGCCAATCCTTGGCTGCGCGCCGCTTCGGTGGTGCGCACGTTGGCTTTGACTGAGACATTCATGCCAATGTAACCGGCCGCGCCCGAAAGAATAGCGCCGATGAAGTAGCCGATGGCGACCAGGAGACCCAATTTCAGGCCCAAAAGCACGCCGATAATGACACCGACAAAGGCGATCGCCGAGTACTGCCTGTTCAAGAACGCTTTGGCGCCTTCTTGAATGGCTGCCGCAATTTCTTGCATGCGATCATTGCCGGCAGGCGCGGATAGCACAGCCTTGGACGCATAAATACCATAAATGAGCGCAACGGCGCCGCAAATGATGACCATCAAGTATAGATTCATCCCGAAATACCCTTCGTTTCCAGATTGGCGCGCGCTCTATTAATGCAAATTCTGAGTGGCTCGCGCGAAGACGATCCTTGTCTAGGCATGTTACGCATTCACTCCCTCGGAGACCGCAAATCGGCGGGAAAGTGACAGAAGCGGCCCCCTATTGCAACCAGCCTTCGCATCGCAGTTACACAAGCCACCGCAACTTCCAAAATACCACGATAAATTAAAGGTTTATTTTTTGATTACAGAGAGTTATCGAACCGGAGTTTCGACGACGGATTGTACCAGGACGTTATTGATATAGCCCTTGCCCAAAAGCCGTTCGCCGATCACCTTCAACCGATCTTTCAGAATAATGGCGTCGAGTCGCCCTTTCTTCCTCAGGAGACGAGGCACGAAGCCGTGCAAGTCCTGCAGAAAGGCGTCGCTGACTTTCGTCAATCTGCGCTTCAGGAAAATTGCGTTTTCCTGGCCAGCAGTTTCCAGTTTGATCTGAATTTGGATGGTGCCTGCGATTTGATCCTCCCGGATGACCTGCAACATGAGGGGATCCACGTCGATGAGTATCGGTTCTTCCTCTGGCTCTTTTTCTTCCTCTATGGACCCAGCCACTTCGAAGGGGCCAATCGCGAGCCACTTCATCGCCGCGACTGCACCGCCGGCGAGGATGAGAATTGCTGCGACAATGCCCATCAACTTCTTCACGAACCTACCCCCCCGAAACTACGTCGCCATTGGAATTCTACGATGACAACGCGGATGCCAATATGCCGGCATCCGCTAAAAATGTCGAAACCCACTTTCACCGATATCGATGGCATTGTCGTTTTCGTCAACCAGAATGACATCCCCAGCGTTCCCGTCCGCCAGAAAGACCTCGCCGATCGCAGTGATGGGAACGTCTGAAAATTCCGAAAGTTGCTTACCCATTTGCCAGTCTCTAGGCGCGGTGAATGCCAGCTCATAATCATCGCCGCCCCCCCAGACATGATCGGCTTGGGCAAGGTCATCACCAATCATCTGACGCGTCGCCGCTGAAAGGGGAATGGCGGAGCGGCGAATGACAATCCGTACATGGGACGCTGACGCGAGATGCGCGATGTCAGCCACCAGACCGTCGGAAACGTCGATCGCACTGGTGGCATGCTCTCGGATCAGTGCGCTACACATCGTTCGCGGTTGGGGTTGCTGATAACGGGCGATGAGGTCGGATTGGAGATCAGTAGAGAGATGTGCACCAGCTTGGCTCGTCAGAAGTCGCAGCCCTAGGGCCGCATCACCAAGGGTTCCCGTGACATAAAGCACATCGCCGGGACGTGCTCCGCTACGCCGCACCGCGCTTCCCTTCTCCACTAATCCAAACGCCGTCACATTCACACATATGGGACCGGACGTTGCGACCGTGTCACCGCCGAGCAAATGGATGTGGTGTCGCTTCTGCATTGCCATGAGCCCGGTGGCAAATTCCGTGATCCACGTTGCGGAGGCTCTTGACGGCCAGGCGGCGGACAAGGTATATCCGTGAGGCGTCGCCCCCATGGCGGCAAGGTCGGATAGGTTAACGGCCAGCGCCTTCACGCCCACCGTTTCTGGTGGATCTTCAGAACGAAAATGAACGCCTTCGACGATAGTATCAGCGGTAACGACGACTTCCTGGTCGCTGCTCGGTGAAATTATTGCCGCGTCGTCGGTTAGGTTCAGGCTGCCCGGCGCATCGGCGGCCAGTGGCGCGAATACATCTAAAATGAGTTCAAATTCACCCGGTTTATCGACCATGATGCCTTCTCATGAGGGGTGAGCGGCTTTCTCCGACAATTCATCTTGGCGATACTGCCCGGCGAGGCCGTCGAGGACCGCGTTGACAAATGCCGGTTCGTTCTCGCTGAAAAAGGCGTGAGATAAACCCACGTATTCGGAAATGATCGTCCGTGCCCGAATTTCGGGACAATGCAAAAACTCGAAGGAGCCCGCCCGTAGGATAGCGCGGACCAATGTGTCCAATTGATTAACGACCCAGGGGGAATTCAGCTGCGGCGCAATGACGGCATCTAAATTCGCGACATCGTCGGTGACGCCGGTCACAAGGCGCTTCAAGAACCGGTGTTCCGGCTTCGGCAATGAGATCGCGCCATCCGCATCGACTTCCGGATCATCGTGATCCACTGGCGAAGCGTCAGACCATCGACGTTCCAAGAATTCCCTAAGCACGGGCGTGGCCGGTGCACCGACCATGTCGATTTCGAACAGGGCTTGTACGGCCGCTAGTCGTGCTGCGCTGCGGCGCGCAATTCCGGGGGCACGTTCCGTCATCTTTCAATAAGCCGAAAATGTCGTTTGACGTCGATCATTCGGAGGCAGGCTTCGGCCGCTTCTCCACCCTTGTTCTTGCCGTCGACAGCAGCCCGGGATACCGCCTGAGCCCGGTTCTCGCAGGTCAGAATGCCGAAACCCAACGCAATGGCATTTTCCATCGCCAGGTCCATTAAAGCGCGGCTCGATTCCCGGCAGACATGGTCATAGTGATCGGTTTCGCCACGAATGACGCAGCCAAAGGCGATAAAGCCGGCGTAAGGGCTGGAACTGGAATGAAGTTCCATGGATCGCAAAGCCATGCAAATGGCGGCGGGCAATTCGAAAACGCCCGGTACTTTTAGACGTTCATGTTCAAATCCGGCGCCATCCAAGGCTGAAATAGCCCCGGCAACAAGTTGATCAGCGATATCCGAATAAAACCGGGCCTCGACAATCAGAATGCTCGGACGATCAGTCATCAAAGGCCATCCCAGTACATGCTTTCAAGGCGAATGGATTTCTGTTCCACGACACGCAACCCGTAACCCTCCAGCCCAACAATGGTGTGTTGGGTATTCGACAGAAGAACCATGTCACGAACGCCAAGGTCGAGGAGAATTTGAGCGCCTACCCCATAGTCGCGAAGGATTTGCCCAGGTTCTGTGCCCGGTTGGGACGTCGGGGTCTCTCCCAGGTTCCGGCGGATACGGTCGGAGAGCGCGGTT
>CAZNWX010000201.1:0-4779 GCA_964576415.1 uncultured Magnetovibrio sp.
GACGGCGATTCGCCCCGTACGACGACGCAACTCACCCAGGCTTTCCATGACTTTCACAGCCACAGCCGTAGATGAGAGCGCGATTGCAAATCCAAACAGGATTGCCGCCGGAACGGACCAACCAAGCAACCGCGCGGCGATCAACATGACGCCCACGCTGGCGCCGATCTGCACCGACGTGGTCACCAAGGCCAGAACCCAGACACGCCGGAACGCGCGCAACGACAATTCCATGCCGATCAGGAACAGCAGCATGAGGACACCCAGTTCCGCCAGGCTGTCGATGCCGGTGCGGTCCTGCACCAAGCCCAGACCCGACGGCCCGAGCAATACACCAGCCAGAATATATCCGACGATGGCCGGTTGGCGGAGACGCTCCAGGATTACCCCACACGCCAACGCCGCCACGGCAACGGCGGCAATCCCGGTCAGGGCCTCGTGGGCATGTCCTTCCATGTAAAGACTTTAGCACTCAGACATTAAAGGACGGACAACACAAATGCGTAAAGTTCCGCCGTTTCCTTCAAGCGATCGAACCGACCCGACGCGCCGCCATGGCCCGCATCCATATTTGTCTTCAGACAAATCGTATTGTCGTCCGTCTTCAACTCACGAAGTTTAGCCACCCACTTCGCCGGCTCCCAGTACGTAACCCGCGGGTCCGTCAGGCCCGCCGTGACAAAAATATTAGGATAATCCTTGGCGGCTACGTTGTCGTATGGCGAATAGGATCGGATGTAATCATAGGCTTCTGGATATACGATCGGATTGCCCCACTCCGGCCATTCCGGCGGCGTCAGGGGCAGCGTGTCATCGAGCATGGTGTTCAGGACATCCACGAACGGAACGTCCGCCAGGACGGCGCCGAACAGCTCGGGCCGGAGGTTCGTCACCGCCCCCATGAGCATGCCGCCGGCGCTGCCACCATGGGCTCCAATGCGGCCGGCGCTGGCCATCCCTTCGGCGATCAGCCCGTCGGCGGCGGCGGTGAAGTCGGTGAACGTCTCTTTCTTGTTCTCCATCCGCCCACCGCGATACCAGCGATAGCCCTTTTCCATGCCGCCCCGGATATGGGCGATGGCATAGATGAAACCGCGATCCACGAGGCTCAGACGCGGCGTGCCGAACGATGCGGGTATGGATATGCCGTAAGCCCCATATCCATAGAGAAGGACCGGCGCCGATCCGTCTAGGGGCGTGTCCTTACGATGGAGAATGCTGACCGGAACCAACTCACCGTCCGGTGCGGGCAGGTTGAGCCGCCGGGTCACATAATCATCCGGGTCATGACCGGAGGGCACCTCCTGTTCCTTGCGCAGTTCACGCTGACGCCTCTCCATATCGTAATCGTAGACACGCTCCGGCGTGGTCATCGAGGAATAGGTGAACCGCACCATGGTCGTGTCGTATTCATAAGACCCGCCGAAACCCAGTGCGTAGGCTTCCTCATCAAAGGCGATAGCGTGCTCCGCACCGTCAGGCCCGGTGATGACGATCCGCGGCAACGCGTCGACGCGTTCCATGCGGACCCAGTAATCCTTGAAGGTACCGATCGACAGAATCAGCCGTCCCTCCTCATGCGCCACCAGTTCGGTCCAGTTTTCCGGCTCCGGCGCATCAAGGGGCGCGGTCATGATCTTGAAGTCCGCGGCCTTGTCGACATTGGTGCGGATTAGGAACTGGTCGTCCTGATCGCTAAGGTCGTATTCCGTGCCGACGATCCGCGGCGCCACCAAGTAGGGCGTGGTGTCCGGCGCGTCGGCTGGAATTAGGTAGGCTTCGGACGTTTGGTGATCGTGGGCTGAGATCACAATGAACCGCCGGCTTTCCGTCGTCGAGACACCGACAAAAAAGCCTGGATCCTGTTCCTTATAGACCCAGGGATCCTCCTTGGGATCAGTCCCCAGCCGGTGTCGCCGCACCGCGTGCGGTCGGTGATTGTCGTCCAACACGGTATAGAGGATCGTCTGACCGTCGACCGACCAGGCCAGCCCGCCGTTGGATTCCCCGATCACTTCGGGCATGTCATTGCGGCTGGCCAGGTCGCGGAAGCGGATCGTGAAAATCTCAGATCCATTCTGATCCAAGGCATAAGCGGCAAGGCCATGGTCCGGACTGTGTTCAAAGGCACCCAATTTGAAATAGCTCGTGCCCTTGGCCGCCTCGTCACCGTCGAACAAGATCTGTTCGTCCCCGCCGTCACGGGGCCGCCGGCAGAATACGGGATGTTGGCCACCTTCGCGAAAACGCCGGTAATAAGACCAATTCCCATCCGGCAAGGGCACGGACGAATCGTCTTCTTTCACCCGACCTTTCATTTCGGCGAATAGGACGTCTACCTCGTCCGATAGGGGATCCATGACGGCCGCGGTAAAGTCGTTCTCCGCCGCCAGGTAGGCGCGGATATCTGCACTCAGTACATTGGGATCGCGCATCACCTTCTGCCAATCGTCATCGCGCAGCCAGGCGTAATTATCGGTCTTGTCGTAGCCGTGCCAGGTTGTTGTCGTCGGCCGTTTCTCGGCCTTCGGCGGGGTGGGCATGGTCATTGGGTTAGTGCCTTTCGTGCCATCTCTTTTGTCTCCTCGCGAAGCCGTCCGGGTCGTGGTCTGTCGGCCACGGTGGAAAGCCAGTGACGCTCCGGGTTACGGCCCAGGCGATGGGCCCAAGTGACCTCACCGAGCAACCTCTGTGCAGGTTCAGGCAGAAACGCGGGAATGTCGAACTCGTTCAAGGTCGCCCAATTGCCGGCCCAACACCGTCCAACGGCATAGGGGTTGTACCCGCCGCCGCCAGAGACCAAGATCCCTGATGCGGCATCGCGAACCATCGCCAAGGCCCGCCACAGGGCCGTATTTGAGAGCAAGAGCTTACTTTGTGGGTCATCCGCCAACGAATCACAACCGCCCTGGAAATAGATCACATTGGGCCTGAACGCCTGGATCAGCGGCAGCACAGCCGTCTCCATAAGGTATTCTAGTTCCGTATCGTTGAACCCCGCCAAAACGGGCAGATTCCGATGGGCAGGGCCGCTGTCTTCCACCGTGCCTAAATCGCCCGACAACGCTGTTTTTTCCATCGGCCAGCGCCCAGCTTCATGAACGGACAAGGTGAACACGCGCGGTTCATCCGCAAAGGCATCCTGCACGCCGTCGCCTTGATGGGCATCCAGATCGATGTAGAAAACACGCTGGACACTACGTTGAAGCATGGAGCGAATGGCCAATGCTGGCTCATTGAAGTAGCAAAATCCACTAGCCTGGTCCGGCCGGCCATGGGGCTGCCCCCCGCCGATGTTGTAGATGGCCCCGCCGGCCTCGGCCAAGCGTGCCGCGGCCAGCAATCCGCCACCGCAGGCCGTGGCAGACCGTCTATACATACCATCAAAGATGGGATTGCCGTTGACTCCGATATGATAGCGTTCCGCCAGCGCTGGATCGATGCGCCCCAATGTTTCCGCCGCGTCGACAGCGTCGATGTATTCCATGTCGTGAAAATCCGCGAGGTCATCCTTTGTCGCACGCGGGCTATCGATGAAATTCGCGTCGTCCACCCATCCCAAAAGCCGACAGAGGTCCATAGTCAGGGTAACTCGCGGAATCCCCAGCGGATGACCGCTCCGCTGGTTCGTGGTACGGAACACTTCGCTGCCAATCATGAGGGGATGAGGCGTGCGCATAAGCTAAAGGTAAGGTCGCCACGGCAGCACGCCAAGCCCAGCAGCCGATTTTGCAAGAGATTTTGTTCTGCTGATCTCGGAAACATGGCGTAGGAACGCTATCCCCAATCTTCACGCTTGAATACCTGGGAATTTCACCGACTCATAAGTATAATTTCACCTCTCAGACTCGGATACCGCCGCCATGACGGATCAAACGCTCAAAACCGCCGAAACCATCTTGGCAAACGTCCTCACCGACGTCAGCGTACCTGAATTGCCCAGTCATACTTCGGGCAAGGTCCGGGATTCCTATGATCTGCCGGACGGCCGCCGAGTGATGATTGCATCTGATCGCCAGTCAGCTTTCGACATTGTCCTTGCCGCGGTTCCTCACAAGGGACAGGTCCTAACCCAGACGGCAAATTTCTGGTTCGAGGAGACCGCGGAAATTTGCGCCAACCACATCATCGACATGCCGGACCCAAACGTGGTGATCGGTAAACGGTTGGATATGTTTTCCGTCGAAATGGTAGTCCGCGACTATATGACCGGTTCCACAGAGACCTCCATCTGGCCCATGTACCAGCGTGGCGAGCGGGTGATGTACGGGATTACCTTTCCCGAAGGCCTGAGAAAGAACCAAAAGCTGTCCAATACGATCCTGACGCCCACCACCAAGGGCATGGCCGGAGAACACGACGAAACGACTACCCCGGCGGAGATTATTGAAACCGGACGCCTTACCCAAGCGCAGTGGGATGAATTGGCGGCATTGAGCCTGGCCATCTTCTTCAAGGGCCGCGAGATCGCCGCCGCTAACGGCCTGATCCTGGTCGACACTAAATATGAATTTGGCATCGATCCCGATACAGGCCAGATCACCTTGGCCGACGAAATCCATACGCCTGACTCCAGCCGTTATTGGCTTATGGAAAGTTATGACTCCCGTCTCGCCAACGGTCACGAACCGGAAAGCCTGGACAAGGAATTCCTGCGCTTGTGGATCACCAGTCAATGCGATCCCTATAAGGACCCGGTCCCCAACATTCCGCCCGACACTCTACTGGAATTCTCCGACAAGTACGTCCGTCTGTTTGAGCAGGTCACGGGCCGAACTT
>CAZNWX010000202.1:0-4763 GCA_964576415.1 uncultured Magnetovibrio sp.
GGGTGTCCGTAGGTACAATGAAGGCCGACATGCCGCGTGAACCCTTTGCTGGGTCGGTCATTGCGAAGGTGATGGCGATATCGGCGTTTGAGCCGGTGGTGATAAACTGTTTGGTGCCGTTCAACACATACTGATTGCCTACCTTCTTCGCCCGGCAGCGGATAGATCCAGCATCTGAGCCTGTATGCGGCTCGGTCAGCATGAAGGCGCCCAAGATCTCGGCCCGTGCTAATTTCGGCAAATACTCAGCTTTTTGTGCCTCAGTGCCGAAGCTCATTATGCAGGTTTCGGCAACGGCCTGTACTGCCATGGTGACCGACGTGCCGCCGTCACCACCGGAAATTTCGCTCAAGGCAACTACGTAGGAAATGAAATCCGCATTCGCGCCGCCAAACTCCTCAGGCACTAGGATACCCATGAGCCCCAGGCCTCCCATCTCACGGATGGCATCGCGGGGGAAATAAGCGTTGCGGTCCCATTCTTCGGCATTGGGCGCCAGACGGTTGGCGGCGAATTTACGCGCCGTATCCTGGATCAAGATATGTTCTTCGTTTAGCTGCATATGTCTCCTACCAGGCGATCGGGTTGCCGTCGTAATTGAAGTACTTGCCAGTGTCTTCCTTGGTCAGGCCGGCGATGCATTTGCGGAGGCTGATAACGCTCTCGGTAGGCGTGATAGCCGCGCTCGAACCGCCCATGTCCGTTTGCACCCAACCCGGATGGAAATTCGCAACAATCAAATTCCGGCCGAGCCCGTCGGCGGAGAAGTTCCGCATTACCATGTTCACCGCTGCCTTCGAGGAGCGGTAAATGTAATCCGAGCCTCGATCTCCTTGCGTGATGGATCCCATCATGGAGGAGATCGTCACCAGCTTCTTTTGCTGGCCTGCCGCTAAGTTCTTGGCGAACGTCGTCGCTACCTTCAACGGCGATAAAGTGTTGGTGCGCAACACCTGTTCCCACTTTGTGTAATCCATGTTCTCAGCGCTCATGCCGCGTGGGCCAAAAATGCCCGCGTTGTTTATCAGTACGTCAATGGCGGTTTCGTCCAGGTCTTGACCGAGGCGGTTGACCTGCTCGTGAATATTGACGTCCAGACCATGGACTTGGATGTTGCCGGGAATGGTTGCCAACTGCCCTGGCGTGATGGGGTTACGGCAGGTAGCGATGACGGTCCAACCATCGGTCCCGTACTGGCGGGCGAACTCCAGGCCGATGCCGCGATTGGCGCCGGTTATGAAAACGGTCGGCATGTTCAGGTCTCCCCTCGGTTTCGGGCGATGCCTTCAATCACGATTTTCATCCGCAGATCGACGTAATTGGAGATGATCGCCTTAGCGGACGGTCGGATCTCATGGAAGTTTTCGCCGACGAATTCGGCAATGGTCTCCAATTGTTCCGAATTTGTGGCGATATAGGGCGCGCGGACGACGTTCGAGAGGGTTGCATCCGCTTCGACCTGTGCGGCTTCGATGTTGCAGAAGGTCTGGAGCTTCTGTTCCGCCGGTTTGTCGAAAATAACGCCGGTGGCATAATCAAAATCCGTGGTGCCCACCACGAACACCCATTCGCCGTTAACGACGGGGCAGGAATAATCGAAGGGGGTTTCCATGTCGAATCCGAAGGAGATCAGCCGCTGCACAACATTGGCGCTTAGTTCAGCCGCTCGATCGAGACGGCCGTGGCCTCGCCGCCACCGATACAGAGGCTGGCGACGCCCTTGTTTAGATCATACTTTTCCAGAGCCGACATGAGCGTGACGATTATCCGGGCCCCGGATGCGCCCACCGGATGGCCGAGCGCGCAAGCGCCACCGTGCACGTTAATTTTATCGTGCGGGATATCCAAGTCCCGCATGGCCGCCATGGCAACTACGGCGAAAGCTTCGTTGACCTCGAACAGATCGACCTCTTCCTTGCTCCAACCGGTCTTCTCCAGGACTTTCTTCACCGCCCCAATCGGTGCCGTAGTGAACCAATTGGGTTCCTGAGAATGGGTAGAATGGGCATGGATCAATGCCTTCGGCGTGAGGCCACGCTTCTCTGCTTCCGAACGCTTCATTAGTACCAGCGCGGCGGCGCCGTCGGAAATGGAGGATGAGTTAGCCGGTGTCACTGTGCCATCCTTGCGGAAGGCAGGCTTGAGTTGGGGGATTTTCTCGATGTTTGCGTTGAATGGTTGTTCGTCGCTGGTGACCATCGTTTCACCCTTCCGCGTTTTCACGGTAACGGGCACGACTTCGTCGTCGAAGCTACCGTCCTCGACTGCCTGTTTGGCCCGGGTCAGGCTTTCGATGGCATAGTTATCCTGCGCCTCGCGGGTGAACTGATAATGCTCGGCCGTGTCCTCGGCAAAGGTTCCCATGAGGCGGCCTTCGTCGTAGGCGTCTTCCAGACCATCCATGAACATGTGATCGCGGACCGTGTCGCCGTTACCAAGGCGGTAACCGCCACGCGCTTTCGGAAGGATATAGGGCGCATTGGTCATGCTCTCCATGCCTCCGGCGACCATGATATCGTGTGAACCAGCCAGTATGTTGTCATGGGCGAGCATGGTCGCCTTCATGGCTGAACCACACATTTTCGAGATCGTGGTCGCACCCGCGCCCCACGGAATACCGGCCAGGTGCGCGGCTTGGCGCGCTGGCGCCTGCTTGACGCCGGCGAACAGGCATAGGCCCATAATCAGGTCCTGGACATCCTCAGGCGCGACACCGGCCCGTTCAACTGCCCCTTGAATGGCGTAGCCTCCGAGTTCTGGCGCGGATAATGGGGTCAGGCTGCCTTGGAAGCCCCCCATGGGGGTACGGGCGGCACCGACAATGACAATAGGATCTTCTTGCATGAGAGGTCTCCTTAGTATCGGAAAATCATTAAAGCATCTAAGAATGTTGGAAGGGCGTGCCGTCCTTTTGGACGAAAAGATAGTCCTTCTCGGGCACGAATTCGGCCTGGAGATCGATATCGGAGTATTCAACTCCATCACCCGTGGTGCGGTCATCCGCATCCAGGTGGTCGACCATGGCGTCGGACCCGTTGCCCACGAGGTGGCTAATCATTCCGTCTAAGGAAAAGCCGGCGCATGTACCCGAGGGAAGGTTCTGTTCTCCCTCGTCGGTGATCAGCGTCGCCTCATCCTTCAGGATATAGATGGACTTATCCTGCTTGGTATGCCGAAGGCCTTGGGATGACCCTTGTCCGGGTCTCAGGTGCACTAGGTTGACGTCCAAGTTCGTTACGCCGAGCACATCACCAAGTATATGTTTGTTACGCTCTTTGCCGATTTCGCAATAAAACTGTGGACAGTTGATGCCAACGTGGGCGTTGACGGTCATCGAATCAAAGGCGGGTGATTTCAAACGTTCGTTTGCCATATTGTGCTCTATCCAATTACGTACTCGACTATGGGTAACGCCAGCGTGGCCACATAGCCAATCATGAGAACCCGGGCATAGGTGCCCCGTATTTTAACGGTGCAATTGTCCGCGCAGCGCCAAACTGTGACAACGGCCCAAACGGCGAAGACCAGAAAAACCAAGCTTATCATAGTGCCACCCATCGCCAACCCCGCCATACCGGACGTCGAGGACGATGGATTGACGATAAAGCCGGCTAACAGACTTAACACGAGCACGCCGCATCCAAGGCCTAGAATGACGCCGTGGCCCATGACAAAATAAACCCAAAACGCTTTCCACAAGGGCACGTACCCCCGCCAGGCTAGCTTCCACATCGGCCCTTCATCCATCGGCCCATTCGGGCCTTTGACGCCGTGCGAACCGCCGCCGGTGCCGAATTGGTCAATGAAAATAGGATTATCGCCCGTCATCGTTACGTGGTCCTAGGCTGTCTCATCGAACAGTTCCCGCCCAATAAGCCAGCGGCGGATTTCTGATGTCCCGGCGCCGATTTCATAGAGTTTAGCATCGCGGAGTAAGCGTCCGGTGGAATATTCGTTGATGTAACCATTGCCGCCCAGGCACTGGATTGCCTCCAGTGCCATCCAGGTAGCTTTCTCCGCAGCATAGAGTATCGCGCCAGCCGCGTCCTTGCGCGTCGTTTCACCTCGGTCACAGGCTTTCGCAACCGTATAAACGTAGGCCTTGGTGGCGTTCATGGTGGTATACATGTCGGCCAGCTTACCCTGCATCAGCTGAAAGGAACCGATGCTCTCGCCGAACTGCTTGCGCTCGCGCACGTAGGGTATGACCACGTCCATGCAGGCCTGCATAATGCCCGTGGGACCAGCGGCCAACACCGCGCGTTCGTAGTCAAGTCCGCTCATGAGGATGTTGACGCCTTTGCCCATTTCGCCCAGTACATTCTCCTCCGGGACTTCACAATCCTTGAATACCAGTTCACAGGTGTTGGAGCCGCGCATGCCGAGCTTGTCTAGCTTTTGTGCGGTGGAGAACCCCTTGAAGCTCTTTTCCACCAGGAAGGCAGTTATGCCCCTGTGCCCGTCATCCGGGTTGGTCTTGGCGTATATTACCAGGGTATCGGCGTCGGGGCCGTTGGTGATCCACATCTTGCTACCGTTAAGGATATACTGATCGCCTTTCTTTTCCGCCTTCAGGCGCATGGAAACGACATCGGACCCGGCACCCGGCTCGCTCATCGCTAACGCGCCCACATGTTCGCCACTGATCAGCTTCGGCAGATATCGTCTTTTCTGTTCGGCGTTGCCGTTGCGGCGGATCTGATTGACGCAGAGGTTGGAATGCGCGCCGTAAGAAAGCCCAACGGAGGCAGACGCCCGGCTGA
>CAZNWX010000203.1:0-260 GCA_964576415.1 uncultured Magnetovibrio sp.
ATAGAGAATCTGCCCTTGCGCGAATAGAAAACCGGCAGCGGCTAGTCCCGCGAGCGCAAACAGAACTGGATGAGGCCACAACAAGGATAGACCCACGGCGGGGAAGAATGCCGCCACGCAGTAGGTTTCGCGGGTCATCCAAGAGGTCTGTGGTCGGAGGAGAACCTTCAGAAAGCGGCCTTTGCGACCGAGCTTTAGGAACACGAAGAATAGGCCGATGGCCATGATCCCGGCGGCCGCGAGGTTGGCCCCCTGCAAGG
>CAZNWX010000203.1:270-4761 GCA_964576415.1 uncultured Magnetovibrio sp.
CAAAAGGCCCATGAGGTGTGTGATCCACGCGATGATGCCGAGGCCCGACGCCATACCGCCCAAGGCGAAGTTCATGGCGGCCCGGTAGTCCCAATATCGCTGGCGCTTGCCGACCAGGGGGTTGGCTGGATCGGCGAGTGACGCGACGTCTGCGTCCGCGTCGCGGCCCGGCATGCTCTTGGGCACTTCGTAGAGATAACGGATTTGCGGGTTGGTCCCCAATTCCTCGTGCATCTGGAAGGTGTTGTTGTCGCGAACGATTTTCGAAACCTCGCTGTCCGAATCGTCGTAGTCGCCGAACTTCAAGGCCTGAGCAATACAGGACGCCACACAGGCGGGCGTTGCCTCCATGTCCTTACCGGGCGTCAGGCCGGCCGCCAGGCCGTCGTCGATGCGTTCGATGCAGAAGGTGCATTTGTTGGCGACGCCCAATCTTTCCTCGTGGGGGCGTTGCAGTTCCTGGGCCGTGGCGCGACCCGTGTAGTAATACTCTTTCTCATGGACGATGGTTCGTGCCTGATAAGGACAGGCCACCACGCAGGACGCACAACCGATGCACATGTCGTAGTCTATGGTTACTAGGCCGTCGGACCGCTTCGCCGTGGCCCCGGACGGACAGACGGGAACGCAGGGCGGTTCGTCACAGTGTTGGCAACCCGTGACCACGAACAGGCGTTCCACATCAGGAAAGGTGCCCAACTCTACGTCGATGACCTTGCGCCATTGGACGCCAGGCGGGGTCGCATTGGCGTGTTTGCAGGCGATGGTGCAAGTTTGGCAACCGACGCAGCGATTAAGATCGACGGTCATCCCCCATCGGGTCATGCGGCGCTTCCTTCTTTGCTCCGGTGTCCACGATGCACGGCGACACGCATGAGATCTGCTCCGCTCCCGGTGCTGTCTGTGAGCGACAGGGACAGTGGGGTTACGGTATTTAGGCTGGCTAGGCCGAAATCTTTCGCGAGCGGGGTCGCCCAATGGTCGAACTGGCCGATCATCAGGACCGTATCGGGGCGGATCCCTTCGCGAAGATGGGCGCGGCCGTGGCTCATGCCAGCGGCTGACTCAATGGTGATTGGATCTCCTTCCTCGATGCCAGCTTCCCTCGCTCGGGTGCGGTTGATGATCACCCCATCGTGGCCGGAGATGTTATTCGCTACCTCCCGGATCAGAGGCAGGCCTACGTTGGCGCCCCAGGCGTATTGCATGGACCGGGACGTCACCGCCCAGAAGGGGAACTCGTCGGGATCACGACCGACCTCCGCGGCGTAGTTTTCCCAGATGTCGGGGAACCGCTCGTAACGCGGCAAGGGGTCGTACTCCGCCAGTTGGTGATCCCACCAGGTGATGCCGTTTTCATGCAGGCGGCGCTTCAATTGTACGCCGTGGCGTTTGATGCGCTCTTGATAGGGAATTTCGAAACGAAGCCCCTTTTCCTTGAGGCGCGGCTGCAGATACCATTCCAGGCGTGAGAAGGGCCCCAGCATGAACCCGTGTTCCTTGAACCAGTCGATACCGACGACGTTTCCCCCGTTGGTTAACTCGTGCGATCCGGCCTTGGCCACCGCATCCCAGATTTCCTCGCAGCCGTGTGCCTTGGTGGTGTCGAGGGAATAATCGAAACCCTCACCGGTCAGCCGCATGCCTGCCGCGCCGCGATTTATGGCGCCGTTGAATTCCTCGAGCAGGCCAACCTTCTCAGCCAGGCGCGTCGCTATAATGGTCATGTCTAGGCATTCACCGGCCGGCTCTACAGCTGGCTGGCGGATCGCCCATCCCTCGTGGTGCCATGAATTCTCGCCGGAGTTTGTCGACCCTATACGGCTTAGCTGCAGGCTCTCGATGTCGCCCGCCTCCGGCAGCAGGATATCGGCCATGTAGTTGGTCTCGTCTTGAGTGTAGGCAAAGGCAACCGTGAATGGAAACTCGGCGATGCGTGTGGCGACCTGTGGCCCGTTCCATGAGGATATCGCCGGATTAGTGCGATAACAGATCCACATCTCAGGCAGGGTTTGGCGCGGCCAAGGGGTAGGCTGATCCTTCTGAAATAACCACGGCAGGTGCGCCGGGCCCAAGGCCGCTGACCATGGTGAATTTGCAGCTAGGGGCACCAGGGTATCGTAGCCGTTGCGGACCGAGGGCTTGGCCTTCCAGCTTTGGCGGTCGGTGGGGTTGAACGGATAGTGCATGAACCCGTCTTCGCCATGGGTCGCACTGTTCAGTCGGTTGTTGGCCGGCCGGTTGAGCCGCACCTTGGTGCCCAGCGTGCCGCCTGGCACTTCCAGCGCTCCGACCAGGCAGGTAAGTAGCGTGCGGCCCCACATCATGTGGTAACCGCCCCATCCGTTGTTGATTCCTTTGCCTAAAAGAATGCCAACTGGGCGCAGGGGCAGGGTTTTGCCGTCAATTTCGATAGTTTCGCCGACCCGCGCGTGAGCGACGAACTCATCGGAAATGCGGCGAATTGTGTCGGCGGGCACATCGCATTCACCCTCCGCCCACTCCGGCGTAAACGCCGCCATGTGGTCGCGCAGAAGTTCGAAGGCGGGCCGCGCGCTGATGTGCTCGTGTTCCCAGGTCTCACTATCGGGGCCGTGTTCGACCCCGGATACGTTGAAGGTTCCCTCAAGCGCGGCTTCGCTGATGTCCGCATCGTAGGGCTTGGCGGTGCTATCAGCGTTGTCCCAGATCAATGGTTTTCCGTTATCTCTATCGCGCAGGTAGTAGCCATTCGGCCCCACCAGATAGGGCGAGTTGGTTTCGTCGCGCAGGAACGGGATGTCGCAGATGTTCATCCATTCGCGTTCGTGCAGGATCCGATGGATTAGGCCAAAGATGAAGGCCGGGTCTGATTTTGGTTTTATGGGGACCCATTCGGCGCTGGAAGCGCCGGTGATCGACATGTGCGGCTCCACCTGAATGCGCTTCAGGCCGCGGGAGCGAGCATTAGCCTGGCGCCATACGCCGGTGACGCCTCCAGCGGCGTCATGGTTGTGGCCGAAATTGATCAGGTAATCACAGTTCCCGGAATCGATGATCACCGTGAAGGCTCGGTGCCAGAGTTCCCCATAGAGGTGTTCTGAATGGTAGCATTTGGCGCCCTGGCCAGACCCGAATCCCATGTCCGCCTTGCCCCAGGCGGAGAGGAACGCGGGGAATGCGCCCATGTAGCGGGTCGGTGTGCCGCCGCCGCCAAAGGTTACAGCCAGCTTCGGATAACCTTCTTCGTCGAACAGGCCGCCGGCGCGCATGACGCGCATCCGCTTGGCGATGGTGTCCAGCGCTTCGTCCCAGGAAATGGGCGTCCACCCCGGATCCTCGTTGCGTCCCTTTCTCGGATTAGTTCGCTTCATGGGGCGCGTGATGCGGTTGGGGTTGTAGGTTTTCTGGATCAGGCCGTAGGCCTTGACGCAAACCCGGCCCTCAGCCGGGTGCTCCTTGACGTTGAAGTTCGGTTGGATGGATTTGGCGATGCCGTCCTCAACCTCGACCATAAACAGGTCGGGGCCCACAACGCATTGGTTGCAGTAGAGGGGTACCTTGCGGGTCTTGCTGCCACCATCCGGTGCCATGGTTCTATCCTTTCAGTTGCGCGCGCTTTCCTTCCAGGCGTTCGCGCTGCTTATCCAAGGGTACCACGAAGCGTAGGTGCTTGCCGCGTCCAACCTGCTCGATCTGGTCATGCACCTCGAATTCGAAGGCGACCTTGGGACCTCTCAGTTCGGTAACCGTGATCTTGATGTTCACGTACATGCCAACCAGGGTCGGGCCCATGTGGTCGATTTCAACACGCGCGCCGACGGAGTTTTCGTCTTCGTCCAGATAGACGTCCTCCAGGAACAGCCGACAGGTGTTCTCCATGTCGCGGACCATGATAGGTGTGGCGTACACGCGAAGCTCCTCACCCATAAACCCAATGGTTCGATCCTTGTCGATTTCGTAACGGGCCGTGTGGGTGGCACCCACTTCCAATCCTTCTTTCATCACGGGCTCTCCTAAAGGTATGGGTTTTGATCGGCCTCCGCGTAAGTGTCGCGGAGTTTCTATTTCAACCCTTTGCCGCTGACAGCGTCAGCATGCGGTTCTTTTCCGCTTAATGGTAAACGGTGCTGCCGCACCGCCACAACGCCGGGTGGTTTCAAAATCGACTGCGCCGCCTTGACCGGTGCAAATAGGTGCCGACGGTCTCGGAATACTATCGGCGCTCAGCGTATTGGCTAGTGGAGAGCATAGCGCGATAAAGGGCGGCGAATGAGCGCTAACCACCGGCTTCGGTAATGGTTTCGTGAAGGACTCGGCGGGGCTCTAGGTCTCGGATGGCCGCATCGACATCGAGCCCGATGCCCGGCCCCGTCGGCATGTGAGCATCGCCGTCGCGCAGTTCGATGGCGCCTCCCGACACTGCTTCGCGGAGCGGGTTTTCGTTGACGTCCATCTCCAGCACGCCGTCACCGCCGACCCCGGCCAAGAGGTTGGCTGAATGCAGCAAGC
>CAZNWX010000204.1:0-4721 GCA_964576415.1 uncultured Magnetovibrio sp.
TTGGCCATCGAGGACATTGTCGTATCGCCCTACGCCTCGGCGCTGGGATGCTTGAGCGACGATGAAAAGAAGATGGGCGTCACCTGCATTGATATGGGGGGTGGCACCACGTCGGTTGCCGTGTTCTTTGATGGTGAGTTGGTGCATGCCCAGGTCCTGCCGTTGGGCGGCGAACATGTAACGAATGATATCTCTCGAGGTCTTGTGACGCCGCTTATCCACGCAGAGCGAATGAAGACCTTGTACGGCAACGCCTTGCCGTCGGTCAGTGACGATGAACATGTGATCCAGGTGCCGCTCATGGGCGACGATCCGATGGATGAGGGAAGCACAGTGCCCCGGTCGATGCTGGTGGGTATTGTCCGGCCGCGCGTCGAGGAGATTTTCGAACAGCTTCGCGATCGTCTCGCGGCGTCTGGCTTTGACAAGGTCGCCGGTCGAGGCCTCGTCCTCACGGGTGGCGCAAGCCAACTGGGCGGCGTCGCCGAACTAGCGAGCCGGCTCCTCGACAAGCAGGTCCGCCTGGGTCGGCCGCTGGCTATGAACGGTATGCCCGAGGCGGCGGCCGGGCCGACTTTCGCAACCTGTCGTGGGCTTCTCCACTATGGCCTTGGCCATGGCGCTAAGGAAGCCGACATCGACGACTGCGCCGGCGCGCAGCCGCGGGGCCGGATGGGACGTATTGGCCAATGGTTGAGGGAGAACTTCTGACCATGACGAACGCGCCGATTTTACTTTTTCACTTTCTGGTGCCGCGGTGGCACCGCTAATTTCCGGATCAGATGGGTCGGTTCGGGCATCAATCGCACAATCCTGGGTTCTAAAAGGAGGTCAACATGAGCATCAATCTTAGCGTACCGGCAGGCGCCACCATTCCAGAGTTGAAACCGAAGCTAACGGTCATTGGGGTCGGCGGCGCCGGTGGCAATGCCGTCAACAACATGATTCACCGCGAACTTGAAGGGGTTGAGTTCGTCGTCGCCAATACTGACGCACAGGCCTTGGAGCAATCCCAGGCCGAAGCCCGAATCCAGTTGGGCGCCAATCTGACGCAAGGCCTGGGAGCCGGTTCGCAGCCGGACGTCGGTCGAGCCGCGGCCGAGGAAGCCATCGAGGAAGTCCTCGCCTCATTGAGCGGTTCGCACATGGCCTTCATCGCCGCCGGCATGGGCGGTGGCACGGGAACCGGCGCCGCGCCGGCCATCGCCCGCGCCGCAAAGGAAGCGGGAATCCTGACCGTGGCGGTCGTCACTAAGCCGTTCCAATTCGAGGGTGCACATCGTATGCGTCTGGCGGAAGCGGGGGTCGAGGAATTGGAACAGTACGTTGACACCCTGATCATTATTCCGAACCAGAACTTGTTCCGGGTGGCCACCGAGAACACCACCTTCGCTGATGCCTTCGCCATGGCTGACGAAGTCCTCTACTCTGGTGTTCGCGGCGTCACCGACCTGATGGTAATGCCGGGTTTGATTAACTTGGATTTCGCCGACATCCGTTCAGTCATGAGCGAGATGGGCAAGGCCATGATGGGGACGGGAGAAGCTGAAGGCGAGCGCCGTGCCCTGGATGCGGCTGAGGCCGCCATTGCCAACCCTCTCTTGGACGACACATCGATGAAAGGGGCGAAGGGCGTTCTCATCAACATCACAGGTGGCTCTGACATCACCCTGTTTGAAGTCGACGAGGCCGCGTCGCGGATTCGCGCCGAAGTGGATCAGGACGCCTACATAATCATCGGTTCGGCCTTCGACAACGACTTGCAGGGTAAGATGCGCGTTTCGGTGGTTGCCACCGGCATCGACGCTGTCGCCGGGGTAATGCCGCAGCCGACTATGCTTCGGGTTACCGATGCGGTGGCTCCGCAACGGTCATTGCCGGTCGCATCGCCGGCCGCAGCGGATAAGCCGAAAGAGACGCTGTCCATCATGGCGGCGGAAATCGAGATCGCTGACGAGGCTTCGAACCCGGTGTCGGAGATGCAAGAACCCGATTCGCCACTGGCGCGTCTGGTCCGCGAAGCCCAGACGAACAAGGGCAGTCAGTCAGAAGCGCCGGAAATGGCAGATGTGGAACCGGAACAGGTTGTCGCGGAACCGCCCGCTGAGGAAGAGGTGTCACCCTCCGTCGAAGTCACAACCGACAAGCCGGAACTCGGGAACGCGCCGACGATTGAGCCGCCGGCGGCCATGCCCCGCGCCGAGGCGGATGATGCGTTCATCCCGCCGCAACCCGTAGCCCCCGCAAACGAGGAACCGGCAGACGAGGCCGGTTCGATTGCCACGGATGCGTTGATGGGCGATCAGGCGACGGTCGCGGAACTTACGCTTGAGCCGGAAAAAGCGTGTGATGAAGCGCGTCCAAGCCTGTTCGAGCTGGTGACCCGGACTGGGCGGGCGGCCTTCGGCCGTGTGGTTGCTGATGGAGCGCCCGAGCGTCGCGTTGGGGCTGCGGAGGTCATCAATCAAACGAATTCCGAACGGTCGGCAGTGCAACAGTCGTCGCCAACCGATTCGCCGACACTGCGCCCAGTCGCTGAGGCCGTGACAGCGTCCGTCGCTATGACCGCCGAAGCGGTCGAGCTAGTTCCGACGCCGGAAACGGTCGCCGTTTCCGAGGAGGCGACAGATGCAGATGATCTTCTTGATATTCCAGCGTTCTTGCGACGCCAGGCCAACTAGGCCAGTGTCAAACTCTTGTGCGCATAAAGGTAACAAAACGTAACAAAGAGTGATTTGAGAGGCTTCGGGAGAGTTGTTAGAAACTCTCTTCGAGCCTTTTTTTGTGTTTCAGTATTTCTGACGTAATAAGAAAACGTCACGATCTTAACGAATGCTAAAGAGCAAAGTATTTAGGTAGTTCAATGGGATCGCGGAAAGCGATGGGACGGGTGAATGGAAAGCGGAATGGCCGGAACTTCCAAGATCGACGATCAAGAGGATAAGATCGACGACTGTGTCCGTCAACGGACCCTGAAAACATCCATCTCCTGCGCGGGTATTGCCCTCCATTCAGGTGCCGATGTGACCCTGAATTTAATGCCCGCCGACGCCGGTACGGGGGTTGTATTCCACCGGATCGATATTCACGACAAAGACAACGTTGTGCCAGCGATATGGGACCGCGTGGTGGACACGCGCATGTGTACCTCCATCGGCAATGACGATGGGGTGACTGTCGGCACCATCGAGCATTTAATGGCTGCGTTGGCCGGTTGCGGCATCGACAACGCGCGGGTCGAATTGAACGGCCCGGAAGTTCCCATCATGGATGGTAGTTCTGAGCCATTCGTGTCCCTGATCGAATGCGCCGGTGTGGTGGAGCAAAGCGCGCCGCGACGGGTGATCCGTATCCTGAAACCAGTCAATGTGGAGGTGGGTGACAGCCAAGCGACCCTCATGCCGGCAGACCGGCCTAGCTTGGATGTGGAAATCGATTTCGACAGTGCATTTATATCCAATCAGGCCAAGGGTGGATCGCTGGAGAACGCCGTGGTGGTCAGCCAGGATGGGGTCCTTAACGACGGCGGCCTTCGGTTCGATGACGAGTTCGTGCGACACAAGATGTTAGATGCGGTAGGCGATCTGTATCTAGCGGGCGGTCATATCATCGGTCAGTTCAGCGGCACTCGTTCTGGACATGCCATCAACAACGCCCTGCTCAGGGCCTTGTTCGCAGACGGCGAAGCCTGGACTGTAGATGTGATGCGGAGCACCGAGGCCGCTACGGCCGTTGACGGTGGATTGACTGCGGAACCTGTTTCCGCGCCCACGTAAGAAGCGCTTCACGTCCGGTCATCCTCTCTCGCGTTCTGAACGTTGCGATGGTTTTTAACCAGCAAATCCTTGTGCCAACTACCTAGGGCGGTAGTATACTGAGGTGGGAAACAACGGTGATTGGCCCGTATGAAACGCGAGTTTGTCAGATCTGTCTTTGCTTCGCGTCCCCGTGTTTGCTGCCTAGCTCCTATGGCCCGGCGCGTACTGGTCATTTGCCTGTCGGCGGGCGTATTGGTTGGATGCAGTTCAAAGGAAAAAGCCTATATCGAAGAGCCCGTTGAAAAGCTCTACAACCAGGGTCTCGATCAAATGGAGTCACGTGTCTATTCAGATGCCGTCAAGTCCTTTGACGAGGTGGAACGCCAACATCCGTATTCGACCTGGGCCACGAAGGCGCAAATCATGGCGGCCTATGCCTATTACCTCGGAAATCGTTACGACGACGCCATCCTGGCCTTGGACCGGTTTATTCAACTCCATCCCTCCAATCGCGATGTGGCATATGCTATGTACCTGAAGGGGTTGAGCTACTACACTCAGATTTCCGACGTGGCCCGTGATCAGAAAATCACTGAATTGGCGCTGAATTCCTTTAAAGAATTGGTTGCGCGGTTCCCGCAATCAAAATATGCCCGCGACGCCAAGGTGAAAATTGACCTTGCTCACGATCACTTAGCCGGCAAGGAAATGGAGATTGGCCGCTATTACCATTCGAAGCGCCAGTACCTCGCAGCCCTCAACAGATTTCAAAACGTCATTGAGAAATATCAGACGACAACCCACGTTCCGGAGGCCCTGCACCGTTTGACCGAGGCTTACTTGTCGCTTGGGATCGATGATGAGGCGCGCAAGACGGCTGCCGTTCTTGGCCATAACTTCCCCGGTAGCGAATGGTATATCGATTCGTATCAATTCATCGAGGGTAAGGCTATCCGGACTGAA
>CAZNWX010000205.1:0-4695 GCA_964576415.1 uncultured Magnetovibrio sp.
TGCGGGTCCATGGGATTGTCGGATTGCGCGTCGTCGATGCCTCGATCATGCCAGCCATTGTGTCCGGCAACACCAATGCGCCAACGATCATGATTGCGGAAAAGGCTTCCGACATGATCATCGAAGACGCCAAAGACCATTCCGTCGCTGTCTAAGCCTGTTCAGACCAAGGGTCATTAGATACAATCCCGGCAAGGCTCATTTTCCAGGGAGCGAACCATGTCATCCACCTTGCCGCCGCCGCGCATCGATCTCTATTCCGATACCAAATCGAAACCGTCTCCGGGCATGCGCAAGGCCATCGCCAACGCCGAGGTCGGTGACGAGCAGCGCGACGAGGATCCCACTGTCCGCAAGCTCCAAGAGATGACCTGCGAACTGCTGGGCAAGGAGGCCTCCCTGTTTCTCCCGTCCGGCACCATGGGTAATGCCATCGCCTATCGCGTCTGGGTCGAGCCTGGCCAGGAGGTCATCCTGGACAAGACCTGCCATGTGCTGCATTCGGAAGCCGGCGGCCCAGCCGCCCTTTCCGGCGTCATGACCCGAATCCTGGACGGCACCGATGGGATCTTCACCGGCGCACAGGTCGAAGCCGCCATACGTCCATTGGGCCGCTACAATGTGCCCCAGTCGGTGATGGTCTCCATCGAGCAGACCGCGAACGCCGGTGGTGGCGCTATTTGGCCCTTGGAAAGCATCGAAGATGTCGGCGCAGTTGCCGAGGCGCATCATTTGGCCCTCCACATGGACGGTGCGCGTCTGCTCAATGCAGTGGTCGCCACGAACGTCTCGGCAAAGGGCTACGCGGCGCCATGCGACAGCCTGTGGATTGACCTGTCCAAGGGACTTGGATGCCCTGTCGGGGCCGTTCTGGCCGGCAGCGCCGACTTCATCCACAACGCCCGGCGATTCAAACACCAGTTTGGCGGCGCAATGCGCCAGGCCGGGATTATCGCGGCAGCAGGCGTTTACGCGCTGGAGAATAACGTGGAGCGCATGGCCGAGGACCACGCCAACGCCCGCAAGTTGGCCGAGGGGATCGCCAACACGGAAGGCCTGTCTCTGGAGTTTGGTTTGCCCCAGACCAACATGGTTTACTTCAGCGTCGCCGAAGACCGCATGACTGCCCAGGAACTGCACGAAAAGCTCTGGGCCGATCATGGCATCCGCGTCGGCGTCTCCGGCGCCCAACGCTTCCGCGCCGTCACACACATTGATATCAGCGCCGCCGATGTCGACGAAGCTCTGAGTAGCTTGAATGCCGTCATGGTGAATTGACCGACGCCGTGCCGCAGGACCGGTTCGGCCGCGTACTCGGGCTGTGTTCGACGCCAGGTCTCCGCGCGGGGACCTTAGCGCCGGTTGTTTTCGGTTTAGACTTCGACCTGTTTCCTAGTCTACTTGTTGAGCCGCCCGACGCGGTCGTCGATCACTTTTATGAACTGACAATTACCCGTGGCTACTGCCTCACCGTCAACCATGACGGTGAGAACCAACCCCAAGAAAACCAATTCAAACATGCGCCGTATCGAAGAACCTCTCGAAAAACTTTCCCTTATCAAAATATCTTAGTGACAGGAGCCTTAAAAAGGGTTCAGCCCGCCCGTATGGCGGGCCATCCCCTTAGCGGTTCCGTTTCTCCACTTCGATCATGAACCGGTCGCGGATTACGACGGGCGGAATGGTAATATTCGGCACCGGGATATTTCCTGATTCGCACTTGCAGACGATAATCGTCATCTTGTCGCCTACAAGGGCCGCCTTCAATACATCCGCCGTCTCTTCAGCCCTGCATTCGATGACGTTATCGCAACCGCAGGCCTCGGCGACCTTGGCCAATGACGTCTTCTTGCCCGTGTAGGTGGGCTGGTCACCGGTCGAGCCGTAGCTGCCGTTATCGATGATCAACAGCACGAAGTTGTCGACCACGTTGTTGGCGATCGTCGGCAGAGTCCCAAAGTTAGTCAAGATGGAGCCGTCGCCATCGATAGCCACGACTTTCTCTCTCTGCGCCATGGCCAAACCTAGACCGATGGAAGAGCAGAGACCCATGGTTCCTAGCATGTAGAAGTTGGTCGGTTGGTCATCCAGCATGTTCAGTTCCTGGGACGGCAGGCCGATGTTGCAGATCACTAACTCGTCGGTGATCACCGGGACGATGGATTTGAAAACTTCGCTACGGATCATCGGACGCCCCTCCAGAAGGTGGCGTCGGTCAGGATCGCCGTGGGTTTCGAGCACATTTGGGTGTATTTCAGTATTTCCGGCAATTCCTCCACATCCTCGCGCTTGTGGAAGTGGAAGGTCGGGATGCCGAGTTGCTGTAACAGCGGTTTGGTGTGAATGGCCATCTCCACTTGGCAGGCTACCGGTTCGCCTAGCTCACCGCGGAAGCTGATCAGCATGGGCAGAGGAATTTGGTAGAACTGGATCAAGGTCGCCAGGGTGTTGATGGTCACGCCCAAGGCCGTGTTCTGCATGATGATACAGGGCGTCTTGCCGCCCATGAAGGCGCCGGCGCAAAGTCCCATGCCTTCGTCTTCCTTGTTCGACGGCACGTGATGGATCTGATCGCTCTTGTCGAGTTCGTCGATGACGCCCGCCAACTGCTTACAAGTGACGGTGGTAACGAAATCGATACCCCCCTCAATCAGATCGCCGACGACGCGTTGCGATATATCGTCTGACATTTCTGTTTCCTCTCCTTTAGCCGTCGATCAACGGCTTCAAGACCGTGTTGTAGAGTTTCGATTTCGTCTCAACGCCAAGCCCCGGTGCCTCTGGCGGCCGAACCAGACCGTTTTCGATAACCGTTTCGTCGCCGAAACCGCCAAAGGGCTGGAAAACCATCGGGTAGGTTTCCGTGCCGCCCAATTGCAGGCCCGCCGCCAGGTGCAATCCCAGCTGTTGTCCACCGTGTGGGCCGTGGCGGCGCGCCGACCAGCCCATGCTTTCGGCCATCTTCACGATGGCGATGTACTCGCTCGGGCCGTAGCAGAGCGACGGATCGAACTGCAGCCAATCTCGATCCCGCCTTAGTCCGCCGTGGCGGATCAGGTTCAGCGCATCGATGCGCGAATACAGGTTCTCCGCCGTGGCGATGGGCATGGAGCAAACCTTGGCCATCTCTGCATGGGCTTCGTAATTTAGTGGGTCCACCGGCTCCTCGAACCACGCGAGGTCATACTGGGCCATGGCGCCTGCGTAGTTCATCGCGGCGTCCAGATCCAGGGCGGCGTTCGCGTCGACTGCAAGGTTGTCACCGTTCTGGGCAACTTCTAAAGCGGCTTGGATCCGCATCATATCTTCATCGATAGGTGCGCCACCGATCTTCATCTTCATCAACGTGTAGCCGCTGTCACGGTAGCCCTGCATTTCCGCCCGCAATCCATCCAGACCCTTGTCCGGATCGTAGTAACCGCCGCCGGGATAGACCGGCACTTGGGCATCATAGTTGCCACCATTAAACCGATCAGCGATCACCCTGTACAGGGGGCGTTCCTCAATCTTCGCGACCAGGTCCCAGATCGCCGCGTCAATGGCGCCGACGGCGAATGCGCGCTCGCCATGGCCGCCCGGCTTCTCGTTGGTCATCATGCAAGACTGGACGCAGGTTGGATCCAGATTGTCCCCGGATACATCCAACAGGCTCTCCGGATCCGCCTCAAGAAGGCGTGGGATCAAACGTTCCCGGAGCACACCCCCCTGCGCATAGCGGCCATTGGAATTGAATCCGAATCCGACCACGGGTTTGCCATCCCGGACCACGTCCGTTTCCACGGCGACGACACTAAGCGTCATCTTCGAGAAATCGATAAACGCGTTGCGCATAGTCGACGACAGGGATGTCGTGGTTTCTCGAATTGCCGTGATGCGCATGCTGTGCTTCCCGCCCTCATGGAACCGCCGGCGACGACGGTCACTCGTCCTACATCCGGGCCTTGAATGAGTCAACTTATTCTTATATGTCTTATATAGGAATTTTTATGAGGATCACTTTATGATCCAACCCGCGACGGGCCAGGGCCCGCTCTATCGCCAAACCCGCGACCTGATGATCCGTCGCATCGCCGACGGAGATTGGGAGCCCGGACAGCGCCTGCCCAGCGAGTGGGATTTGGCCGACGAGTTCGGCGTTTCTCAAGGCACGGTGCGCAAGGCATTGAACGATCTGGCAGATGAAAACATGGTTTTGCGCCACCAAGGCCGTGGCACCTTCGTTGCCTCCCATACCTCCCAGCGGGAGCTCTTCCATTTCTTCCATCTGGAGGCGCCGGGTGGGATCCGCCAGCTCCCGGTGACAAGTCGTCTGATCGGCGTGTCCAGCCGCCGCGCAAGCCGCGACGACATGGAACGCCTGGGTCTATCCACCAACGCCCATGTGGTCGACATCCAACGGGTCCGAGATTTGGGCGGCAAACCGGTGATATCCGAGCATATCACCCTGGCCGCTAAACGCTTCCCCAGCCTCGCCCAAGAAGACGATCCGCCAAACGAACTATATCAGTTCTATGAGCAGCGTTTCGGCATGACCGTCCACAGGGCGGTGGAGCAGCTACGCGCAATCGCCGCCGGCGCTTGGGAAGCCGAACACCTTGGTGTTAAACGGGGCGCACCGCTCCTTGAGATTAATCGCATCGCCGAAACCGTCGACGGTACGCCCATTGAATGGCGGCGCAGTCGCTGCGACACCCG
>CAZNWX010000206.1:0-4671 GCA_964576415.1 uncultured Magnetovibrio sp.
CCCTGCGATAGCCAGCCTGAAGAACTTGATATTGCCGCGTGCATTGATCAAATCGAGCGTGTGACTCGGATCAAGGTGGGGCGACTGATCTCGAAGCGGGCCGGTTTGCGCACTTTCGTCCATGACAAGTCACCAGTGTGTGGATACGCGGATGACGTGGACGGGTTTTTTTGGCTGGTGGGGCAAGGCGGATATGGCATTCAGACCGCACCGGCCTTGGCGGATATCGCTGCCTGTCTAGTGATTGGAGAAGACATTCCCAAAGACCTGCGCGTTCGCGGTGTGACTTTGGAAAGCTTGGCGCCGGCGCGTTTGTCGTGCGATTTTCTCTAGCTGGCCGCCAGCAGATCCAGGGCGAACGTGTCACGTTGCGGGCGCCGTTGTGAGTGAATTTTCCCATCGCGATTGTCGATGCCAGGGCCCTCATCGGCAATGCTGATGTGCAAGAACGGGTCGTCCGCCCTCCATTTCACGTAGTCGCGCCAGGTATCGGCCTGCGACGGAATTGTCGCGCGGCGCGACGGAATTGAGGTGATTATGGTTGACGTTGGTCCGCCAGACCTGCGCCGCATAACCCAACCAGCCATAAAGGAAAACAGCGACAATAATCCCGCCAGTTCCAACAGTGCTGCATAGAAAATTGTATCCGGCCAGCCCTGCATAAAAGCGCTCAGCATCAAGCTGAGGGTGCCCAAGTTGAACAATCCGAATCAAACGATCAGCAGATAGTGATGCACGGACCCGTTCTTCCATAAAATACCGTGCAGCGATAGATAATGGTGTATGTCTAGTGTGGCGTTAGGCGAATTCAATTCGCTCGCGCAAGGAGTTTGCCGCGAGACTGGTGTTGGCGGCCCTAGCGCAATAGATTCTACAAATGTCTGGGAAGCGGATATTCGCATGAGGCCCGGTCCTCGCCTTATGGCCAGCCAGGAACTTCTTGATGAAATCTGGGGCGGCACGTCGCCGCCGGATGTTGTCATAGATGCCTATTTCCGTCGACGCCGTTACGCGGGGAGTGGAGATCGCCGGGCCATCAACGACCGGATCTACAACATCCTTCGTCGGCGCGCGAAACTCGATTGGTGGATTGCACGCATGGGCATTGGATTGTCGCCGTCGACGAGGACCCGCCTGATTGCGGACCTCGCCATGTCGGATCGGTCGGCACCCGAGCAGATTGCCGGCTGGTTTTCCGGCGCCAAACATTTTCCACCGGCTTTGGATAGCGTGGAGCGTGAATTGGCGGATGCTCTATACGGACGGCCGTTGATTCACCGAGACATGCCGCGCCCGGTTGCCTTTGAATATCCGGCATGGATGGACCGGTCGCTGAGCGCACTGTGGGGCGATCGCCTGGAAGAGGAAATTGCCGGGCTTAACGAGCGCGCACCGGTGGATCTTCGTGTCAACACGCTGAAAACCTCGCGTGAGGCCGCGCAGACCGCGTTGTCGGAGGCCTGTATCAAGGCGCATCCCACGCCATTTTCTCCCCTGGGGCTGCGGGTCGACGGGCACCCCCGGTTGGGTGGAACCGCGGCCTTCAAAAAGGGGTTGGTGGAGATCCAGGATGAGGGATCGCAACTTCTCTCGTTCCTTGTCGGTGCTGGCCCGGGCATGACCGTGGTTGACTACTGCGCCGGAGCAGGGGGCAAGACGCTTGCAATGGCGGCGACCATGGGGCGCGCCGGCGCGCTGGCTGGAAGGCTGTATGCCTGCGACATCTCGGCAAAACGCATGGAACCCTTGCGGAGCCGAATTAAGCGCGCTGGCGCGTTTGGGGTAAAGCGCCAGACGATCACCGCCACCGATGACAACTGGGTGGCGGAAAATGCGGGCCGTGTTGATCTCGTCCTACCACACATAAATTGCAGTGGAACGGGCACATGGCGGCGCGAGGTCAATGCTAAATGGCGTTATCAGCCGACGGATCTGGATGCCCTCTGCGAGGACCAGAGGTCTATTCTGGGTGCTGCTTCCACATTGGTGAAAACCGGTGGTCGCCTAGTCTACGCAACTTGCTCGCTTTTGCAGGAGGAGAACGAGCAGCAGGTTACATGGTTCTTGGCGAATTTTCCTAAATTTAGCGCTCTTTCCATTGATCAGGTCTGGCGTGAAACCATCGGCGGCCGGCCGCCGCCGGCTGGGCCCGGGTTGCGCCTCAGTCCGGCTTCTACGGGGACTGATGGCTTCTTTTGCGCCGTACTGGAACGTCAGAATTGAGCGCTTTTTCCCTTAAGCCCTTGCAATTGGTTGGGTTTTAGAATATTGTCCCGGCTCCATTTCAGGGCCATGCATACCGGTCCAGGGAAAGCGTAGGATCGCCTAACCAGGTCTACCTGCGCACGGATTTCCGGGTAGTCAGGGACATTAGAAAGTGGATTTAAAACGGTCAAAAAGGAGCGATACGATCGGTATCGGGAGGAATTGCATGTCGTCTAGAAGTAACAACAACAAAAAGCCCGAGCCGGACCGCCCGCCCGTCCGCAAGGCGCGAAAATGTCTGATGTGCGGGAAGGATTTTGTCTCTAGCCACGTCGGCGAGCGTGTTTGCACCAACTGCAAAAGTACAGCCGCCTGGCGCGAAGGCAGCTACGCTGCGTAGCTTGTGATTTTGGAGTGCTGCGGGTTATTCCCGCGGCGTCTCCGAGCCCTTAAATTTTAATAATCTTCGGCTGCTTCGGCGACTTTGTTGTTGTTCGACCTGATTGATGTTAACGGTCACTGCGCGTCAAACGAAGGCATTGCACGGTGATGGTTGCCAGTCTGGTAACTAAGTCATAGAAGATTTCTATGCGAACCGATATTGGCCATCAACGCCGCCTTCCTCAGATGCTAGCCTTCAAGCGGGTGAGAAGATGACGCGTGCGATCAAGGTGGATTGGGACGCGGCGCCCACGGAAATCGTGAAGACGTTGGCGGCCCAGGCGACGCGCCTGGAAACGCCCTGCGGCGATGGCGCCATGGTCTGGCATCGCTGGGATGGTCCGGTCGGGCGGACGCCGATTGTGTTATTGCACGGCGGCTGGGGGGCGTGGACCCACTGGATAAAGACCATTCCGGCTCTGGCACGGGATCGTACCCTTTTCGTGGCAGATTTGCCGGGCATGGGCGATTCCGCGGATGCACCCGAACCGCATGCCGCCGAGAGCCTCTCGAATATTATCGCGGACGGCGTGGAAGTTCTGCTGCCCGGTGGGGCGCCATATCATGCCGTCTGTTTCTCCTTTGGCGGGGTCATGGGCGCCTGGATGGCGGCACGACACGGTGAACGCTGCCGAAGCCTAACCTTGACCGGCGCCGCCGGGTTTGGAGACCTGCATTTCGTGGTGACGGGGATTACGGTGCCTGACCCCGCCTGGGGCGACGATCAGATCGATGCGGTTCACTGGGAGAACTTGAGACTGTTGATGTTCGCGGATACGGAGGGTATCGATCCGTTGGCGTTGCATGTCCATCGGCAAAACATCGCCCGCGGCCGGGTTCGGACCCGCCGGATTTCCCTGTCTGATGGTCTGTTGCAGGCCTTACCTCGCGTGGTGTCGCCCATTGGAGGCATATGGGGGGGCGCCGATTCCACTGGTGGTGGCGTGAGCGACATTCTCAAGCGACGCGATATTCTGCGAACCTATCAACCGGATTGCGCTTTTGATATTATCGACGGCATCGGTCATTGGGTCATGTACGAGGCTCCGGACATCTATTTGGACGCTCTTCGCCGACATTTGGCGGTGCATGAGGAACCTTTTGAATGAAAGCCGCAAAAACCCTTCTCATCACATCATTGTTCGCCGGCGACGCCGAGGACTTCGGGATCAGTCCCGATGAATTGCGCCGCGTCCTGCACTGCCGGTAGGGGTCACTTCATGGGAGAGAAGTGTGTGGGGCTCAAGATCTTGTTGACCTGAACCTCCAGCATCCCGGCGGTTTTTTCCTTGTAGACGGCCCATTCCGGATCGGCATCACGCCGGGCACGCCGTTCCTCCATGTCGGCCAGGCTTTCGTAGCCCCAAAGATGGATGACTTCGTTGACTGGGCCGATCGCCGTTTTGAAGTAGGCCAGCAGATTGCCGAGATGACGTAGCTGGATCGGAAGTCCCACTTCCTCGAACGTCTTCAAATAGACCTTTTCCATGCCGTGCCTGATTTGGTAAGTACGATGGTCAATGATCATGAGCTCCCCCTAGAATGCGTGTGTGGCCATATCGCTGGTAACAGTGAAATAGTTCCGCGTAAACTCAATGGATCATAGCCGCTCATAGGGCAGGCGATAATCTGCGACGGGTGACCCGCGGAACGCACCGCGATGTCTTCTCTTGAACAAAGAAGCAAGACCAGTGACCAATATAGTATCACTGAACCCTATCGAATCCTGCGCACCGCTTGACGTTATTGGACGGTAGAGAAGGCGGTCGGCTTCAGGATCGTATTGGAGAGTGATTCGAGAATTTGTCCGTTTTTCTCAGTCCTGGCCTTGGCTTCTAACCATTCTGGGTCGGTGGCGAAGGCGGTCCACCTCTCTTCGCGTTCGGCCAGTGATTCCCATTGTAGGAGATAGTAGAGGTCATTGGCATTGGGACCAATTTCCGTGGTCCAAAAGCCCGCCTGGCGGATTCCGTGTTTTTCCCAAAGCTTCAGGGTGATCGTGTCGAACCGGTTCAATAGGTCTGG
>CAZNWX010000207.1:0-4669 GCA_964576415.1 uncultured Magnetovibrio sp.
CGGCGATCTGGGCCGGGCCATGGCGTTGATGGAAGCGGCCGCCGCGGCCGGCGCTGACGCGGTGAAGCTGCAAACCTATATGGCCGATACGATCACCATCGATCATGACGGTCCCGGGTTTGTCATCGAGGGCGGATTGTGGGACGGTCGATCTTTGCATGATCTCTACCAAGAAGCGCACACGCCGTGGGATTGGCACGCCCTGTTGTTTGAGAAGGGCCGTAATTTGGGCATGGCCGTGTTTAGCTCCCCCTTTGATGATACGGCCGTTGACCTCTTGGAGGATCTGGAGGCACCGGCCTACAAGATCGCGTCGTTCGAGATGATCGACCTGCCGTTGATCCGAAGGGTCGCGCGCACCGGAAAGCCGATGATCGTGTCGACCGGCCTAGCCAACAAGGACGAGATCGCCGAAGCGGTTGCAGCGGCCCGTGACGCCGGCGCGGAGGACCTGATTGTTTTGCATTGCGTTAGCGGATATCCCACCGAGCCCGCTGATGCGAACTTGATGACCATGGGGGATTTGAAACGTGCCTTCGATATTGTGCCCGGGTTATCGGATCATACGCACGGGATCGCGGTCTCCGTCGCGGCTGTGGCCATGGGCGCTTGTTTTATCGAGAAGCATTTCACGCTGCGGCGCGCCGATGGTGGACCGGATTCGGCCTTCTCACTGGAACCGGAGGAGTTGACGGAACTGGTGGATGGTTGCCGTACTGCGTGGTCCGCCCTTGGTCGGGTGCATTATGATCCGAAGGGCAGCGAGCAGGGCAACGCCACCTTCCGGCGTTCGCTTTATGTGGTCTCGGACATTGCCGCCGGCGAAACCTTGTGCGCAGACAACGTGCGGTCCATCCGCCCGGGTTTCGGATTGCTCCCAAAGCATCTGCCCGACGTTCTCGGCCGCCGTGCCATCCGTGATTTGAAGCGGGGGGATCCATTGGCCTGGGACATGATCGCGGAAGAGGACTGATGGGTCATGGCTGAGAACAAGCGCATCGTCGCCACCATTGAAGCCCGCATGACATCATCCCGTTTTCCGGGAAAGGTACTCATGGAGGCTTGTGGCAAACCGATGCTGCAGCACATGATCGAACGCCTCCAGCGGGTGCCGTCTCTTGACGGGATTGTCGTCGCGACCACGGGCAACGACGCGGATGTCCCAATCGTAAACCTGGCGCAGCGCATGGGCGTTGGGTTCTTCCAGGGCAGCGAATATGATGTGCTTCTTCGGGTCCTGCATTCCGCCCGGGCGTATGACATTGACGTGATCGTCGAAATGACGGGCGACTGCCCGTTGATCGACCCGGTCCTTGTTGAGGATTGCATCCGAGGCTACCAGGTTGCTGGGGTCGACTACGTGTCTAACGTGCTAGAGCGTACCTACCCGAGAGGCATGGACACGCAGGTATTTGCCACCGAAGTCCTGGCCGACGTTGCCGACCGGACCGATGATCCCGAAGATCATGAACATGTGAGTATCTTCATCTATAGCCACCCGGAGATCTATTCCCTGAAGAACATGGCCGGCCCACCTGAGCTGACCAACCCGGGATTGGGATTAACTCTGGATACACCCGAGGATTTAGAACTCATCCGTCGTATTTTTGAGATCCTGTATCCGGACAATCCCAATTTTACGTTGGCCGATATCTTGGCCGTCCTGAAGGACAATCCGGCGCTTACAGAACTCAATGCGCATGTGAGGCGGAAACATGCCTAACCCGCTATCGGTCCTGATCATTGGATGCGGCAATATTGCCGGCGGGTACGATGAGGCGGGTAATGACAAGGCTATCCGCTCCCATGCCGGCGCCTACAGACACGACGACCGGTTTCGCGTTGTGGCGTGCATCGATCCGAATGAAGACCGGCGGCGCCAGTTCATGACGCGCTGGGAGGTGCCGGCTGGATTTTCCGACCTGGCGGCCTGTAGGGCCGCCGGAGGCGCCTACGACGTCGCTAGCGTCTGTGTGCCGACCGCACATCATGTGGCGGTCCTGCGTGAGCTTCTGGATATGCCGTTACGCGCGGTTCTGGCGGAAAAACCGTTAACCGGCGACGCGGCGCAATCGCAACAGATCGTCGACGCTTATGGCGCGGCCGGTCGACCGCTGGCGGTCAACTTTCTCCGACGGTTTGATCCGGTACTGGCTGCACTGCGTTGCGAGATCGAAGTTGGAGATTGGGGGCGTCTGCAATCGGCATCCGCCCATTATGCGAAAGGCATCGTCAATTGCGGATCCCACGCCATTGATCTCTTGCATTATTTTTTCGGGACCTTGCGGCCCATCTCGGTATCTGACGCGATCTACGACTATAAACCCTTTGATCCGACATTGTCGGCGCGACTGGAAACGCGCGATGGAGCGCCGGTTCGGTTGTTGGGGTGTGATTCGCGAATGTTTTTCCCTTTCGAGGTGGATTTGGTGATGGAGAAGGGCCGGATCGGTCTTGAAGATTTAGGCAACCGTGTCCGACGTCGCTGGATCCAGCCACACCCCTTGTTCATGAGCCAGTCGTCGCTTGATGACGGCGTGTGTGTCGAGACGCAACTACCCATGGCCTTGGCCAATGCCGTCGGGGATGTATACGAACATGTGACTAACGGCAAACCGTTGGTCAGTGACGGTGTATCGGCGCTGGCGACGGAGGAGGTCTGCGGCGCGTTGTTGTCCATGGCCCGGGACCAGAATGAAGGAGACGACCGTTGAGTAATTTGGCCCTGTTGGGAGGCACGCCCGTCCGTGAGAAACTGTTCCCGGCGCACAAGTTTATCTCCAAGGAGGAGAAGGCGGCGGTTTCCGCCGTAGTGGAAACGGGCATCTTGTCGCGCTACATCGGCGCCCAGCATCCGGATTTCATGGGCGGTCCCCAGGTCAAGGCCTTCGAGGAAGCGTGGGCGGAAGGCTATGGGGCCGAACACGCCGTGGCTATGAATTCCGCAACCAGTGGCCTTTTTGCCGCCGCCGGCGCGGCGGCCATTGGGCCGGGCGATGAGGTCATCGTGTCGCCCTACACAATGATGGCGTCGGTGACGGCGGCGATCGTTTTCAATGCCGTACCCGTCTTCGCCGATATCGATCCTGGCACGTTCTGTCTGTCGGCGGAGACCATTGGCGCGAAGATCACTCCGCGCACCAAAGCCATCATCGTGGTCCATATTTTTGGCCAGACGGCCGATATGGACCCCATTATGGCGCTGGCCAAGGAGCACGGTTTGATCGTGATTGAGGATGCTGCCCAATGTCCGTTCGCCACCTATAAGGGGCGCCCGGCGGGGACGCTGGGCCATATGGGTGTGTTTAGCCTGAACTATCACAAACACGTCCACACTGGCGAGGGTGGGGTGGTGAGCACGAATGACGCTGGCCTGGCAGAGAAGTTGCGTCTGATCCGAAACCATGCCGAGGCCGTGGTTGGTAAACGCGGCGTGACGGACCTGGTGAACATGGTCGGCTTTAATTTCCGTATGGGCGAGATCGAAGCGGCCATCGGCCTGTGCCAGTTGGCCAAGGGACCTGAGTTGATCCGCCGCCGGCAAGCCAATGTCGCCCATCTGGAAACCCGCTTGGCGGGTGTGCCGGGCCTGAACATGCCCGTCGTTGGGGACGGCAATTCGCATGTTTATTACGTCCATGCCATGACCTATGATTCGGCGGCCATGGATCTGCCGCGCACCGTTTTCGTGGAAGCCTTGAAGTCAGAATTGCCGGCCACGGAACTTCGCGAAGGGGAAGGGCCATTGATGGGCGCCGGATACGTGCGTCCTATCTATCTTGAGCCCATGTTCCAGGAGCGCACGGCCTACGGCAATCTTGGCTGCCCCTTTGCCTGCCCCCATTACAAGGGTGAGGTCAATTACAATCAGGGCCTGTGCCCAGAGACGGAACGGGCGCACTTCGAAACCCTCATCACCCACGAAATGATGCGTCCACCCATGACGACGGCGGATCTGGATGACGTGGCGAATGCGGTGCAAAAGGTTGTCGAGAACCTGCCGGCTTTGCGTGACTATGCCGCGCGCACCGGGGCAACGACGGGGTGAGCCGCGTTCTCTTGTATGCCCATGATCCGGGTGGGGCGCTGATGTTGGCGGCGGGGGCAGGCGCCGCCATGTCGCGAGGCCATCAGCTCGTGTTTCGCGCCGCCGGACCCTCGGTATCTCTATGGCGGAATGCCGGCTTTGATGTGGTCGATGACGAGATCGCATCCGCACCAGAATTTCACGGTATCGACGTTGTGGTCACGGGCACCGGGTTTTCCGATCGTGAACAAGACATGTGGATGCGCGCGCGGGCCGTTGGGCTTCCCTCGTTGGCGGTTGTCGATGCTTGGACTAGCCTAGCGCGGCGATTTGAAGCCGAGGACGGACACGTTCAACCCGATGCGGTGGGCGTGTTAGATCACGAACTGGCCGATGTACTCAATGGTATGGCTTGGTGGCGCGGAAAAACCTATGTGGTTGGACAGCCGCATCTTCAGATCCAAACGGCCGAGCTTGTCCGTGCGCGAGCAGCGCGGACGATGGATCGCCGCATGATTGTCTTCTTTTCAGAGCCGGTCCGCGAGGATTACGGCGATACACGTGGCTTCGATCAGTTCGAAGTCTTCGAAGGCCTGATGGTGGAGTATGATAAGGCGGCACACTCGGAGATTGTGGTAAAAC
>CAZNWX010000208.1:0-4643 GCA_964576415.1 uncultured Magnetovibrio sp.
TCGGATGCCGTCGGAAGTCGCAATCGTATATTCGGGCTGAATGAGCCGCAATTTGAGTTGTCCGGATTCAGAACCGATGCGACTCTTCAACTGCTCGTGGATCGCATTAACCTTCGTGGTTACACCGAGATAACATTGGCTGTCGCCTTTCGTGCCCACAACACCGACGGAGGGCTCGTGAATGAGTGCGGGGTCCGTGTCCAATTCACGGGCGATGCCGATGGTTTGCGCCGAACGTCCCGGGTGTCGGTCAATCAGTACGATGTTGTTGTTACTCATAGCATCTACATCTTTGTTCTGTTGGCATAGACGGGATGGGTGCAGCCTATACGGCTTTTGCCGATATCCCAATCATTTAGCATTCTCTGGAAGGCGAAGCTCTGTCATGGAGACGATGACGCCACTGGAGGTCGCAGGACTGGTTGTGCGCGATGATGGTGTCGGAAACGTCGCCATCAATTATGCGCAGCGCAGCCGTACATAAGCCAAACTTCTGGAAATTCTGAACATTAAGCACGACGCCGTTTAACGACATTGGGGAGCCCAGCCCCTCAACAAGGTGATGCTTACTATTTTTTGGGCTGCGGCGTGTTTTTAACCAACCAATGCGCCATGTGCGTGCCAAGTGATGCTGTCAGTACGCCAATTCGTTCGACCATTTCGGCGGTTTTCCGATTACAGGCGCTGAACTGCCGTCGGCCAACGGACCGCGCGTTGTCTTCCATTTGATCCAAAAGAAAGGGAGAGTGACCCTTTTTTTCGAAGGCGTGCCGGATGACCTGCATGTGTTGCAGGTAGTCGGCACGTTGGCGTTTGTTGAGAATTCCGCAGCGACCGTCGACATCATAGCCAACGATAATTGTCGCGTAGTTGGATAGATCACGTTTTGCTGTCTGCTCGGGCGTTTGGCCCCATGCAGCCGTCCCGACGGGGAGGGAGGCCAAGACGACCACCACAACGGCCGCGTTACGAGCCTTTTCGAAGAACATCAACGACCTTCGTTTCGTTTTCATCGCCGTGGCCACTGTCCACCAGAATACGATATATGCCGCCGGCGACTTTACCAAATTGCGCTTCATGGCCAAATTTTTCAGCCAAACGTAGGCCATATGACGTGTCTTTCAAACGCCATCGCCCGGAAAACACGACATTGTCTTCATGGCCACCGGCGATCATGCGTTCACTGTTCTGGATCACCTGTGGGCTTGCCGCTGCGCCTTTGGATAATGCATAACCCACGGTATTCAAGTTAAGGCCCGCTTTTTCGGCGATCAGTAAACCTTCCGCCGCACCGGCGATCTGGACGGAGCCCATGAGGTTGACCATTAGCTTGTAAGCGGTTCCGTTGCCGATGGGGCCGAAGTGGATGATTTCAGTACACAAGGGACCTAGGAACGGACGCGCCCGTTCCAAGTCGGCTTCTTCGGCGCCCACGAACAACGTCAACTCGCCTTTCGCGGCCATATGCGGATAGCCCGTTACAGGACAATCAATATATGTATGGCCCGACGCCTGAACGACTGCGGAAAGCTTCATGACCCAGTCATGGGACAAGGTCGAGCATTCGACGACGATGGTTCCAGGTTTCAAATCCGCGGCCAAAGCCCCGTCCAAAGCACCCATCCAAACGTGTTCAGATGCCTCGTCATCCCCAACCATAGCGAACACAACGTCGGCACCCTCGGCGGCCTCTCGAGGTGTCATCGCTAAGCACGCACCTTGTTCGACCAATGGTCGCGTTTTCTCGACGGTGCGATTAAACACACTCAGGTTGTGGCCGGCCGCTATCAGTCGCCTAGCCATGCCAACGCCCATCACGCCGGTACCCAGAAATGCAATCCGCGTCATGACAATGCCCCTAGTCGGCTAGTTCGCACCACACCGGGGTATGGTCCGAGGCCTTTTCCCGACCACGCGGCGTTTTATCGACTCCCGACGCCACGAGCCTATCCGCCGCTTGCGGTGTGAGTAGAAGATGGTCGATGAGGACGCCATTGTCCTTTTGCCAGGCACCGGCCTTGTAGTCCCAATAGCTGTAGCGATGCGGCTCCGTATTGTAGGTCCGATAGGCGTCCGTGAGACCCAGATGCACGATGGCGCGGAACTTCTTTCGGCTTTCCGGCCGACAAAGCGCGTCGTCGGCGAAGGCTATGGGGTCATAAACATCTTCATCGGTGGGCACGATGTTGTAATCGCCGCCGAAAACAATGGCGTCCTCAAACGTGAGCAGATCCTGGACGTGGTTACACAGCCGATCCATCCATGCCAGTTTGTAGCGGAACTTATCATGATTTCCGCCATTTTCGTCCCGTGTGGGATTGCCGTTGGGAAGATATATCGAGGCGACGCGAACGTTGCCGACCATGGCCTCGATGTAACGCGCCTGATCGTCGGTATTGTCACCAGGAAGCGCGGTACGTTCGACGTGGATCGGCTGCTTCGACACGATGGCAACACCGTTGTAGGTTTTTTGACCGGACACGGCGACATTGTAGCCAACCTCACCAATCTCCATGGCGGGGAAGGCTTCTTCGACGCATTTGAGTTCCTGCAGTAACAGGACGTCTGGGGAGAACTCTCCAAGCCATTCAAGAACCCGTGGCAGGCGGGCCTTGATTGAGTTGACATTCCAAGTGGCGATTTTCATGGCGGTTCCCTCCGTGCAATTGCGGCATCATCTCGCGGTGCGGCGAGCCTGTAAACACCGAGTGCGAAGAGAACGGGCCTAGAGGGAAAAGGAGGCGCCGCAACCGCAATTGGCCGAAGCGTTGGGATTCTCAACCTGAAAGAACGAACCGCCAAGGTCGGTCTTGAAATCGACGACCGCCCCTCCCAAAAGACTAAGGGAGACGTCATCGACGACCAATTTCGTGCCATCGGTTTCGAACACGTGGTCATCGTCGTTGGTGTTTGCGTCCAGATCGAACTTGTACTGAAAACCGGAACAGCCGCCGCCTAGAACCGCCAACCGGAGCATCAGGTCGTCGTTCCCTTCCATCTGTCGAATCTCAGCCACGCGTTTCGCCGCGCTGGTGCTCAGACAGACTTCATTACTGGCTACCGTGCCATCAGGCATTATGCGACCCTTTCCAACGTGGACTGTGATGGTATCACAACCATCTATTTATGTATGTCGAAAAGCGCGGAAGTCAATTCACCCACTTAATAAATACGGGGGTTGGCACTAGACACGTTCCCTGATCGTGAGGAAAACGATATGGTCCCTGCCATCGCCGAAGAACGAATTGGCCCGGCTCTAATGGCAATGGTTTTGAGACAAGACTTATAATGAACTTTGAACGGGGATAAATAAAGAGAATTAATATACGACTTTTCTATTTTAAATAGTATTTCTGTACGGTGGCGTGTTCGGGCCCAAATGTTTACTTTGCCGTTGGCCGTTGGCCGTAGAGCCTCGGGCTTGTCGCTGGCTGTGCGCGAGCGTAGTGTCGGAGTATGTCAGAAGCGTGGATACCGCCAGTAGATTTGGCATCTTATGCAAGCCGTGAGTCGGCAAGCCGCGGCCGCCTTTACGAGGAACCGGAAAGTGCGACGCGTGGCTGTTTTCAGCGTGACCGAGACAGGATTATCCATGCTGCGGCATTCCGTCGATTGGCCTATAAGACGCAGGTCTTCGTCAACCATGAAGGGGATTTCTTTCGCACGCGATTGACCCATTCCTTGGAGGTGGCACAGATCGCACGATCCGTTTGCCGATATCTACGCATGAACGAAGACCTGGGAGAGGCGCTGGCGTTGGCGCATGACCTGGGACATCCGCCCTTTGGACATGCAGGGGAAGACGCGCTTAAGGAATTGATGAAGCCCTTCGGTGGTTTCGATCACAACGCACAATCCCTGCGGGTCGTGACTAAGCTGGAGGCACGGTACGCAGGATGGAATGGCCTCAACCTCACATGGGAAACCCTGGAGGGCGTAGTAAAGCATAACGGACCGCTTCTGGGTCGGGGACGCGAAGCGTTGCCGCGCGCGATCGCTGAATATGCCGAAGTTCAGGACCTGGAACTCGACACCTACGCAGGGCCGGAAGCTCAGGTTGCGGCCATGGCTGATGACATCGCCTATAACAACCATGACATTGACGACGGCCTCCGTGCGGGGTTGTTCTCTGTCGCGGATTTGTCAGATGTGCCGTTGGTTGGCCGTATTTTTTCCGATGTGGTGCGCAATTTTCCGGACCTTGACCTCTCCCGGACCATTCATGAGGCGGTACGGCGGCTGATTGGTGCCATGGCCAAAGATTTAATCTCAGAGACCACGCGCCGACTTGAGCAGTCGCAAGCCGAAACGGCGAACGACGTTCGGCTTCTGGGCCGTCCGATTGCCGGGTTCTCGGGTCAGATGCGGGAGAACGACGCGAGCATCAAGAAGTTCCTGTTTGAGAACATGTACCGTTACTATAAGCTCAATCGAATGACATCGAAGGGCCGGCGGGTCATCAAGGAATTGTTCCATTTGTTGGTCGCGGAACCGGAATGCCTGCCGACTGAATGGCGGGTTTTGGCCGGCCAGCCCGGACATGAACAAACGGCGCAGTTGGTGGCTGATTTCCTGGGGGGAATGACCGACCGCTATGCCCTGGACGAACACCGTCGTCTGTTCGCTCTGCAGGCACGGATTTC
>CAZNWX010000209.1:0-4642 GCA_964576415.1 uncultured Magnetovibrio sp.
ATCGATTGTAAGCAACAAACGCGGCGACGTTTTGCGCGCAGAGGTAGCCCATCTTGGTTGGACAAACTATTTCAGTGCAATCGTCGGTGCCAACGATGCCCCGCGAGACAAGCCGGCTCGTGACCCCGTGGACCTGGCGCTTTGGGGAACAAATATCCCAACCGGACCCCACGTCTGGTTCATTGGCGATGCCGACATTGATCTTGAATGCGCCAAGAATGCAGACTGCACAGCCATTCTGGTCGGGGCGCAACTGCGCGCCGCACATTCAACATATACGGCTCAAGCGGACATTGAATTTCCACATTGTATGGCTCTTTCCAATTTCCTCGATAAACTGTAAACTGCGCATGTTCATAGCCTAGATAAAATCAGGCTCGGTAATTGCGTGGAAAACCGAAAATAACGAAAAACCTTGGGAGAGCCCGAACCACCACTCTGGTTTTAGGTAAATAATTAGAGGGTCCAAAATGTCCCCGGAAAAATCTCAAAATGTGCAAGATGTATTTCTGAACCACATCAGGAAAAACAAGACTTCTGTCACGGTGTTTCTTGTCAACGGAGTGAAACTGCAAGGCATTGTCACATGGTTCGACAATTTCTCCGTTCTCCTACGTCGGGACGGGCACACACAACTCGTTTACAAGCATGCGATATCCACGGTGATGCCGACGACGCCGATCCAGCTGTTTGAGCCGGAAAAAGCGGCCGATGGAGAAGCAGACGCTGACTAAGCGCATGTCGCGCTCTCCGAAAGGCTGGCATCATTGGTAAAGGCGACTGAAGTCGGAGAGGTCGCAACGCCGTGTTTCGTGGTTCACCCGAACGTCACGACGACCAACCGCGCAACCAGGGATGCGGATTCCGACCTCGCGGAAGCCGTGGGATTAGCCGGTGCCATTGATCTCCAGATTATCCATGCTGAAGTCATCAACCTCGCGAAACCGCGCCCGTCTGCATTCTTAGGAAAGGGTTCCATCGAACGCCTGAACCAGATGGTGTCCACCTATGCCGAGCAAAAGGGCAACAAGGCCATCGTCATCATGGATTGTACACTAAGCCCCGTTCAACAGCGGAACCTGGAGCGCGGTCTAAATTGCAAGGTCATTGATCGCACGGGACTCATTCTGGAAATTTTCGGCGTAAGGGCGCGCACCAAGGAAGGGCGCCTTCAAGTGGATCTCGCGGCGCTGACATATCAGCGCAGTCGTCTTGTGCGGAGCTGGACTCACTTGGAACGGCAGCGTGGGGGCGCCGGTTTTATGGGCGGGCCCGGCGAACGGCAGATTGAAATCGATAGACGCCTTATTGATCAACGCATAGACCGCATCAAACGGGAGTTGAAAGACGTCCGGCGCACCCGTGACCTTCACCGCAAGGCCCGAAAGAAGGTTCCATATTCCGTAATCGCCCTTGTCGGGTATACAAACGCAGGAAAATCGACCTTTTTCAATCTCTTAACCGAGGCTGATGTGATCGCCCGGGACCAGTTGTTCGCAACACTCGACCCCACCATGCGCACCATTGATCTACCCGATGGACGCCAAGCCGTCCTGTCCGACACCGTCGGGTTCGTTTCTGAATTGCCGCACGAGTTGGTGAACGCTTTCCACGCGACCCTTGAGGAAGTGAACGAAGCTGATCTCATCGTCCACGTCCGCGATATTTCGCATCCCGACACGGATGTACAGAAACAAGATGTGGAGCGGGTTTTGAGCGACATCGGCATTGATGAAGAATCGCAAAGGCGGATGATCGAAGTCCTAAACAAGATCGACCGTCTGGATCCCAAAGCGAAAAGTGCGACCGCATCACGCGCCAAACGCGACAATTCTGTAGCCATCCCAGTTTCGGCCATGACTGGAGAAGGATGTGAGAACTTTCTTGATGTCTTGGCCGAGCGCCTGGCTGAAGGGTTTGAGATCCTTGACATCAAGATTGATCATGCGGACGGACGCCGGTTGGCGTGGCTTTACCAAAATGGCGAAGTCATCGATCGGGAGGACACGGACGCTGAAATTTCCGTCAAGGTCCGCCTTTCCCCCATTCACGCAGCGCGGTTCCAGCAAGGTCTCTGACGAACGATGGATGATCACATTGAATTTTTGTCTCGCTTGCAGTAAAATATTCTACTAGTAGATAATTTGGCTCCAATCTCATGGCTTCAACACAACATCAGAAGAAATGGCGGGATAAAAACCGTTTGGTGAAATCCCAACTGAACGTTGTGGCGCGGCGTTCCGTTCATGACGAACTCGACCAGTTCTCAGAGAGCTTCCGGTTAAGAGGGAAGGGCGAGGCTGTCAGTTTTGCGACATTTGTCACCCGAGCCCTCATTCAACGTGCGGATTTCAGTTCCGAAGCAGGGCGGATTCTTGACGATTTTATTGAAGCCTATCACCGTGATAGAGACATTCATGGGAATTAACTATCTGTGCCTGCGCATAACCTACTGGGTTAATGCAATCATCTTGAAAGGCCTTCCGAATGCTTCCCAACATGACCAAAGTCGATGCCATTATGCGCGAAGTTGCCGCACGGGAAGTCCTTCCACGATTCCAAAATTTAAGTCATGCGGAGATCCGCGAAAAGAACCCGGGAGATATTGTAACAATTGCCGATGAAAAAGCTGAAGCTGCTCTTGATGAACGCCTGCGAGAGGTAATTCCCGGAAGCCGCGCTGTTGGAGAGGAAATGGCTGCTCGTGATCCTTCATCCATGAATGCGCTCGAGGGCCCGGATCCTGTTTGGATTATAGACCCCGTCGACGGCACGCAAAACTACGCTGACGGCAATCCCTGTTTCGCCATGATTATTGCGTTCGTCCAAAGTTCTGAAACCTTAGCGGGTTGGATATACGAACCTCATCGCGGGCATATGGTATATGCGGCCAAAGGGCAGGGGGCGTGGGAAGATAGCTGTCAACTGAGGATCGCCGATGGCGACGATCTCTCAGAGCTCAAAGGCTCTTTGAATAAACGCCTCCGTGAAATTCTCTATCAACGCCAAGCAACGGAAGATCTCAAAATTCCTTCAAAAATGACGCGATACCGGTGTGTTGGGGCCGAGTACGCGGATCTAGCACGGGGAAAGCTGGATTTTGCCCGGTATATGGGCTCTTTGAAACCGTGGGATCATGCGGCGGGGGCTTTGATCCATGCCGAGGCTGGTGGTTTTAATGCTTACACGGACAGCATGGAAGCCTATATGCCCGTAGCACCGCATAAGGGGCGAGCCCTGCTTATGGCTCCGGATCGACAAAATTGGAAGCTGTTGCGTGAATTGACATCATTGTCCTCGATAGAGACCAGTCTTTGATCTCCAAAATTACATCGTTCGCCCAACGCGATGACCTATCGAGCCGCGCATTAATTGCCGCCATAATCCCAATTTCGTTCGTCGTTGTGTTAGTTTTTGTTCGTTCTCATGTGGGACCCTTTTGGCATTGGTATCTATCAGATCCCACCTATTTTTACCTATTAGACGGCATCAATCTCCTAAACGGCGACACGCCAGGGCATATCTATCACCCCGGTATTACTGTACACGCCTTTAATGCCGCGATCCTGGGATTGGGAAATCTCCATTTTACGGGGAATATCCAAGATCTGGTTCTCGCTGATCCCGAGAAATATCTGAGACTTTTATCCAATTTGGCAATCATACTATCAGCATCGGCCATATTTTTGATCGGTATAATCGGCCGTTCCGCCTTCGGCTCGTGGCTGCCGTCCATCACATGTCAACTGTCTCCATTTGCGTCATCAATCGTACTTAAGCACGCATTCCAACCTAAACCAGAGGCATTGCTGGTCTTCGCTACTTGCCTGCTAATCGCTGGGATGCTGTGCGGTCGTGGCAGAGCTCCAATTATACCACAACCGCGTATTTTAGCCGTAATGTATGGTGTCATTGGCGGCTTCATTATAGCAACGAAAGTCACCGCAGCCCCAATTTTAATTCTACCCTTATTTCTATTAAGCGGTTTTGCGCCAAGACTGATATTCGTGGCGGTAAGTGCCATCGCATTCATATTTTTCTTCTTGCCAGCAATTGACGCCCTCAGCCTATTCTTCGACTGGCTCGTGAAGTTGAGTTCGACACAAGGTAGCCACGGCGGCGGTCCAAGTGGGTTTGTCAATATTGATGAATACACAAAAGCATTCTTCAAGATACTGAAACGTCCAAGCATAAAAATTCCACTTATCCTCGCCGCAATCACGATAGGTTTGGCTGCCTGGAGGTCTCGCCAAAGCCAAATTCAACTCAACACCGATGATATGAGGGGCGTCGTCGGCATAAGCGCTGCTCAGTTGGCCCAGACCGTATTGGTCGCTAAACAGGCGGCCGCCTTCTATATGATACCTGCATATATGTTAGCAGTGATGTCTGTTTTGCTGTCTTTACGCATATTGTGGGCAGTAAGGCCGGCAAAATTTGACAACCAAGTTTCTGGCCATGCCATCGGCGCATTAATAGTTATGATTTTCATCGTCGGCCAGATCAACGGGATCAAGAAAGTGGCGTCACACTTCGACGTTCTACGTCAAAATGTTGAAGAACTGGACCACAGAAGCCACCCACAATGTGCTCGCATTTACAACTATACATCGAGTTCTCCCGTATTCGCACTATACTTGGC
>CAZNWX010000210.1:0-4640 GCA_964576415.1 uncultured Magnetovibrio sp.
TTTCCGGGCGCTCGATCCCCAGGAAACACACGCTGGCTATCACACCATTTGCCGAAGCGTATATGCCGCCGCCAAGGACGACATGCCGATCGTCAACAGCGCGCTAGGCAAGGACGGCGTCGATGCGTGGCATGATTGTCTGGACCCCACGGCGGCGGAGGGCATCTCACGGCGGATCGACCATGCGATCACGGAACCCACGCCGCCGAACACCAACGTGCCCTTGGACGCGTCGTTCCGTCATGATTTGGGCGCGTTGCTACTCGATGTTCTATCGCCCGCGGCGACGGCTGTGATCGAAGCCTATATGGGCTGCCATTTCCGGGTTGTGCAGTGTCAGCTTTACCGGACCCAAACCGGAGGGTCGCCACATATTTCGTTCCGCTGGCATCGCGACATGGAACCCATGGCGCAAGTTCACATCATGCTTTATCTTACGGCCAGCGGCCCCGATCATCCGGGCACGGAATTCCTTACTTTGGAGGGGACTAGGCGCATGGCCAGTTACGGTTATGCCTTCCCTAAGTTTTCAGAGCGGATCATGGACCTGCGGGATGCCGTGCCGGACAGCCAGCCGTTGCCCAAGATATGGCGTCCCGAACTTAAGGCCGGCGGCGCCACGGTATTCGGCGCGCCGCGGGTTCTTCATCGCGGCCTTGATGGCGCCGGGGGGAAGCGCGATGTGTTGTTGATCAACCTCCTGCCCAGCTTGGTGAACTGGGAGGCAGACATTTCACGTTTCGGCTGGGATCATTTGTTCTGGGATTTTGGCGGGTCGAACACCCTTCAGACGAACCCCTTCGCCTTGACGCTTGAGCCTGACAAACGGTTTTCTGGAAATCCGGTCAACGAATGGGTGATCAATGGGGACTTATTGCCTGATGCCTTCGGTTGACTTCTGTTGCCAGCGCCGACGTCATTTCCGATAGCGGTGCCTCCCAGTCGCCGGATACCGTTTGGCGAAACAGCCGGGCTGTCGGATACCAGGGAGTATCTTGGCGCTCCAGCATCCACCGCCAATCGGCTTCGCGGGCCAATAAGATCCATACGGATTTACCCACGGCCCCGGCCAGGTGCGCAACGGACGTGTCGACACTGATTACAAGGTCCAGTTGCTCCATTACCGCGGCGTCGTTGATGAATTTATCTGGTCCGCCGCGGAGGCGCGGCCCTAGATGCACGAATGAGCCCGGTGCGTTGAAACTAGGCACTTGGTCTTCGCCTGACCCAACCTGAAGGCCGAACCACTCCGTCCCAGGCACCGACTTCAACGGTGCAAATCGATTTAGTGGGACAGACCGCAATTCATCGCGTGGCATATCCGAATTGCCCTGCCAGCACAATCCGACTCTCAGGCCTTTGGCGGGACCGAGACGCAATCGCCAATTTTCTGCGAGTTCTGGTTCGGCACGCAAGTAGGGTATTGGAGCGGGAATGGATTCCGATGTCGTGCCGAGAACACCTGGAAGATCCATGATCGGAATTTCCACATGTAGTCCGCCGGCATGGTCGCCAGGTTCCAGGATCGTCGCGCTTTCGGACATGGACGAAAACAATCGTTTCATGCCGGGCAGGGTCAGGGCGCTTACTTGCCCGCCCATTGCCGAGACCATAGGCAGGTAGCGCATGAATTGGATGTTGTCGCCGGCGCCTTGTTCGCCACGGACAAGGATTCCCCTGCCGTCCAATTGCGTGCCGTCCCACACGGGAAGCTGATTCGATTGCAAGCGCCGCCGCCATGAAAACTCGCGCCATCCCGGTTCGAACTCCCCAAGGGTCAGCAGAACTGTCCCTAAGTTCATGTGCGCGACGGTGTTGTCTGGCTCCTGGCCCAGAACCTGGGTGTACAAGGATCGCGCTGACGCGTATCGGCCGGCCAAGTGATCGGCCAGCGCCGCGTCCATGAGTTCGTTGGCCGTGGGCCGATCGTCGAAAACCCCGGCCATGAGGCGTCAGCCTACCTTGTGGACCAAGGTGCCGAGCGGCATGCCGGTTCGGCTCTCTGTCTTGCTGAGGGCGATGCGGACTTCCCCGAAAATTCCAGGCTTGAGGGCGTCATCCAGGGCAACCGCGTTGACCCGCCGCACATCGCTAAGGTCCCCTGGGCCCAAGGCGGTTCGTACAACCTGCGTTACGGCAATCGCAGTGGAAGAGGTGAGGATATCAACCAATTGGCGATGACCTTCTGACCTGACTAAGCTCGGAAAACCCTTAGCAGGCGGTTGAACACGTCTTTGGTTTCTTCAAAGCCATTAAGCGTAACCCGGATTACAGGGGCTTGACGAGTCTTTAGGCCCTTATGGTTAACGCAAGTCCCTGCGAATCATAACTTTTATCCTTAAAGGGAATGGCGATGATGGCCAACCTGTTGCCGAATTCCAGGGTGGGCGTAAGCCCTCAAAGGAGCGTACAAGCCACCAAGTAATCTAGTCCCACCAACCGGGATTGCCGTGTTCGCAGACGCCGTGATATTTTGTGGAGGCGGCCCTGGCCCGCCGCCCCATTTCTGCGCCGCTACCTGCACGTGATTGGCAGATGGGCTCCCGACGTCCTTGATGACAAATCAGCGTCACGCGTGCTACCCATTAACCATAATGTAAGGCATTGCTGGTAGATTACCGAACAGCGCGCGCCGACCCGCGCGCAGATGATTGCGTTCGGAGTTGGTCGCCTATGAGGAGTTGAAGAGATGTCGGAATCTGACACACCGAATGAATTGAGCGATGAGGAACAAACCGCCGTTGCTGTCGAGTGGTATCTTGCCATGTGGGATGAGGCCCTGAAACGAGGCGTTGCGCCGGAAACCATGGTCCTGGTCGCGTTGTCCGCGACAACCAACAAGTTAGGCGAGATTTTTGGCCAGGAACATGCCAGCCTGCTAATCAAGCAGACGGCCGACAATATCGGTGACGCCTCTCCGGATGAAGATACGGAAACGAGTGGCCACGGTTAAGCTTTCCGCGTCGGGCCCGCGAAGACCTATTTGATTGACCTATATTGAGGTGCCGTCCCTGTGTCGAGCCTAGGAACTTATAAGCATTCCTTATCACTGGACGGCCGGTCCCTCCTTATCACGGGCGGCACCGGTTCGTTTGGGAATAAATTCGTTGAGATGGTATTGGCTCGCTACAAGCCAAAGCGCTTAGCGATCTATTCGCGCGATGAACTCAAGCAATACGAAATGCAGCAGAAATTTGATCCCAATGAACATCGCTGTTTGCGTTATTTCCTGGGTGACGTGCGGGACCTAGACCGTTTGAAAATGGCGCTTCGCGGCATTGATACGGTGATCCACGCCGCGGCGCTGAAACAGGTGCCGGCGGCCGAGTACAATCCAACCGAGTGCATCCACACGAACGTCCTTGGTGCTGAAAACCTGGTCATGGCGTGTATTACTGAAGGGGTAGAACGCTTGGTTGCATTGTCCACGGACAAGGCCTGCAACCCGATCAACCTCTATGGCGCATCGAAATTGGCTTCAGATAAAATTTTCACAGCAGCCAACCAACTCAGTGGCGATGGTGGTACCGTATTCTGCTGTGTGCGATATGGGAATGTGGTTGGGTCGCGCGGCAGCGTGGTGCCCCTATACCAGCGGTTGGTCATGGAAGGAACGACCGAACTACCGGTCACAGATGCCCGCATGACCCGTTTTTGGATCACCCTGGAGCAAGGCGTCGAGTTCGTTCTGTCCTGCCTCGATATGATGCGCGGTGGGGAAATCTTCATCCCGAAGATCCCGTCCATGAAGATCACAGACCTAGCCGCGGCTCTGTCGCCCGGCGGCAAGGTCAAGATTATCGGTATTCGCCCCGGCGAGAAGCTTCATGAAGTCATGATCACCGAAGATGACGCACGCAACACCGTCGAATTCTCCGACCGATACGTGATCGAGCCCAATCCCGTTGCCTGGACCGGCCACGTCCTTCGTGATGGGGCAGCACCTGTCGAGGACGGCTTCCGCTACGCTAGCGACAACAACACGGAATGGCTTGACGACGCGGGCCTGCACGAGTTGGTGGCCAGCACGTCGAAAGACTGAGCTATGAGTATGGATCGGCCCTTTCTTCGTTACGGCCGTCAACGTATCGAAGACGATGACATCGCCGCCGTTGCCGATGTGCTGAAGAGCGATTTTCTGACCACTGGCCCGGTGGTTGAGGCCTTTGAGGCAAAACTTGCGAAAATCACCGGCGCCGCGCATGCGATCTCGTGCTCCAGCGGGACATCCGCCCTGCACTTGGCGGCGATGGCACTGGACCTGCGACCGGGCGATCATGCAGTGGTGTCCGCCATGACGTTCCTGGCCACGGCTAACGCGGCGCGCTGTGTGGGCGCTGAGGTCACCTTTGCCGACGTGGATCCCGATACGGGATTGATGACCCCCGACACCCTGACCGACGCGCTGGAACGGGCCGGTCCGCAGGCCAAAGCGGTGTTTCCCGTTCATATCAACGGCCAGACCTCGGATATGGCCGCGCTCCGTGCCGCCACAACGCTACCCATTGTCGAAGATGCCGGCCATGCCCTGGGAGGTGCTCATCAAGGCCCGGCGAATGCGATGGTTCCGGTCGGCAGTTGCGCATTCTCCGACATAGCGATCTTCTCCTTTCATCCGGTGAAGACGGTCGCAATGGGTG
>CAZNWX010000211.1:0-2627 GCA_964576415.1 uncultured Magnetovibrio sp.
CGTTTCCGAGCTATTGAATCAATCTATAAAGAGAGCTCTGCATCCAGCGATGAGAACGGCAGTGCGTTTGCCCGCTTGGAACTTCCAGTGGAAGCTAACCTCCCCGGTGACAGCTATCGATTGCATCCTGTCATTATGGATGCGGGTTTCCGGATCGCGGAAGCGATCTTCCCGGATGAAGATCCGGAGCAAATTTATCTACCGTTCGGCATTTCCAGTTTTAGTTGTGATCACGCCGCCAGCGGGACGGTCTGGGTAAAAGCAACCGCAAGGCAACAGTCACAAACGCGAGTCGTCGACTTCGAGTTATTCGATGACGACGGCGTACGTATTGCTACCGTCGAACAACTCACCCTACGCTCCGTCCCCGTTTTCAACCTCAAACAGGCTATGACCAAGCCACGCGCATCCAGCGAAGTCTTGAACGAGTGGCTTTACCAGTTCGAGTGGGAACAGACCGAGGAACTGGCTGGCGAGGCCGGCGAGACCGACGGCGATTGGCTGGTCTTGCAAGATACCGGTGGCGTCGCCGGCGAGCTTATCCGTCGGATGGCGGCGATGGGCCGGCGGGTCCACATTGCCGAAGACCCAGCTGCCGTCGACGCAATCATCAAGTCCGAGGACGTACAATCTTTGACCAGCATCGTTCATTTGTGGGGGATGGATGCCAGTGAAGAGAAACCGGACACAGCGCTGCTAGCAAGTTTACAGGTCTTGCAATCGCTCATACAGGCAGGTGTTGCTGGCAAGCATTGGTTCGTGACCAAGGGCGCCCAGGCGGTTACAGCCGACGACGAAATCTCGCCTTGGCAAACCCGTTTTTGGGGATTGGCGCGGACACTTCAGGTTGAGCATCCCAAACAGTTGGGCGGGAGTGTTGACCTGCATCCCACTCTATCCAGTCACAACCCAGACGACCTCAGCTTGCTTATTGCTGAGTTCGGCCGGTCAGGTCTTGATACCGAAGTGGCGTTTCGCGAGGGCATCCGATACGTCGCCCGACTTGCCAGACCTTCACCTTGTGAACAAACCGTTGATCCAAATACGCCGCTAAAACTCGATCCGGAATCATCATATCTGGTGACCGGCGGCGTGGGCGCGCTTGGTTTATTGGTCGCGCAATACCTGGCAGCCTGTGGCGCCAAACACTTGGTGCTTACCGGCCGCAGCGGCGTTTCCACGGACGACCAACGTACCGTTCTCCATGCCCTAAAAGACGCCGGCGTCAAAGTCGACGTCGTTGCCGCAGACATCAGCAATGCCGATGACGTCGTGCGCGTGCTCACCATAGCGCGCAACCTCCGCGGCATCGTCCACGCAGCGGGCGTTTTGGATGATGGCATGCTCATGCAGCAGAATGCGGAACGGTTCACGAAGGTCGCGGGACCCAAGGTCGACGGCGCCTGGCATTTGCATTCGCAAACGCTCAACCAGTCGCTCGACTTCTTCGTCCTGTTCTCATCCGTGGCATCCGTCATGGGATCGCCTGGGCAGTCGAATTACGCCAGCGCCAACGCGTTCATGGACGGGCTGGCCCATCACCGAAAAAATCAGGGGTTACCCGCCACCGCAATCAACTGGGGCCCGTGGGCGGATGTTGGAATGGCAGCCTCCGATGTTGTCTTACAACGTCTCATGAAAGACGGGTGGCAACCCATCAGCACAACTCAAGGCTACGATTTCATTGCGCATCTGTTGACCGCACGTGATCTTCCACAAGCTGCGGTCATTCCGGTTGACTGGGTACAATTTGCTCAAAGTATCCCCGGGGCCGCCGACTGGGGTGCGCTGAAGCGCTTGGTTCCGCCCCATGGATCAAGCGCGCTGACCCTGAACTCCGCAGAATTAGGGGCCGAACGGGTCAAAGCGGCAGCTCCGGGTGAACGTGTTGACTTGATCTGTTCCTACCTCCTCGAACGCATTGCGCAAACCCTGCGTGTGCCCGCTGCCGACCTCAACGAGTATGCACAACTCACCGAACTTGGCGTCGATTCGCTCACAGCCGTCGAGCTGCGCCTCTGGATACAGGGTGACTTGGAGGTGGAGCCTGCGATCGAGCAATTGTTTACCGTGCCCAGCATTCGCGATCTCGCAATCGAGATTGACCATATGCTTGATGGCAAAACCTCGGTGGCTACAAATTCAGATAGGAATGCTCGAGCGGATCAACCGCAGTGGGTGGTCTGTCCACAGCCTCGCCCGGACGCACAGTTCCGGCTGATCTGCTTCCCTTATGCAGGTGGCGGCGCGTCGGCATTCAAAGACTGGGTCGATGCCACTCCTGAGCACATTGAGCTTTGTGTTGTGCAGTTGCCGGGGCGTGAGGAGCGGTTGGGGGAACCCTTGATGACCAACATGGCCGCGCTAGTCGACGCCCTCACCCATGAGATCGTTGCGTCTACCGACCGCCCATTTGCCTTCCTTGGGCACAGCATGGGGGCAATTGTTTCTTATGAAGTTGCGTGCCAACTGCGCGCGAAGGGCGCAGCCCAACCTCAGCACCTGTTTGTGTCGGCCCGGGCAGCACCTCATCTGGAAGGCAAAGGTGAACCGTTGCGATCGCTGGAGAATAACCAGTTCATTGAACGCCTTCACCAGACCTACGGTGCTGTGCCGGAAGCGATCCG
>CAZNWX010000211.1:2637-4627 GCA_964576415.1 uncultured Magnetovibrio sp.
AGCGCCGAGCTAAAGAGCGTGTTCCTACCCATTCTGAGGGCCGATGTTGAGTTGCTTGAAACCCACACGGATATTGCACCGGATCCTCTTGAATGCCCGATTTCAGCATTGGGCGGCGCCAGTGATCCGGCTATTTCCGCTACAATGTTGGCGGGTTGGCGGGAACGCACGTCCGCCAAGTTTGTTCAGCATGAATTTCCAGGCGACCACTTTTATATCCATGCTGAGCGCAATGCGGTCATGGCCGCAATCGTTGATGCCTTATCCGCCGACCGATAAATCGAGAGGAGTGTCCTGTTGACCGAAGGAAAAGTAATCATTGCCGGCGGTGGCATCGGTGGGCTCAGCTTGGCGCTAACGCTTGATCAGATCGGCGTGCCGTTCGTCGTTTTCGAATCGGTTCAAAAGCTGCGCCCGCTTGGTGTCGGCATCAACCTGCAGCCCAACGCAGTACGCGAACTCTACGATATGGGCATTGACGCGGAGGAACTTGATGAGATCGGCCTGCCCGCGAAGGAGTGGGCGCTCGTCGGGCTCAACGGCAACGACATCTACGCCGAGCCGCGGGGCCTGCTTGCTGGGTACAATTGGCCGCAGTACGCTGTACACCGTGGCCAGTTCCAAATGCTACTGTACAATCAGGTGTGCGAACGCGCCGGCGCTGACGTGGTCCGGCTCGGACATCAAGTTACAGGATATGAAGAAAACGCCGACGGCACGGTGAGTGCGCTGATCGACCTTGCTGACGGCACGGCGGTTCGTGAGACGGGTCAGCTGATGATTGGCGCCGACGGACTGCATTCGGCGGTGCGGGCACAGATGCATCCTGACCAACCACCAATCCATTGGGGCGGTGCGATCATGTGGCGCGGCACGACGCTTGCTAATCCAATCCGCACAGGCTCCTCCTTTATCGGATTGGGGACACATAGCCAGCGTATGGTGATTTATCCAATTTCCCATCCCGATCCGTCCACCGGCCTAGCGGCCATCAATTGGATCGCCGAGGTGACGGTGGACAATTCCCATGGGTGGCAAAGCAGCGGATGGTTCGAGCCTGTGGAGATCGACGAATTCATTCACCATTTCGAGAATTGGACCTACGACTGGCTGGACGTTCCTGAGCTGTTGCGTAGTGCGAATATCGCCTACCAGAACGCGATGATCGACCGCGACCCAGTGTCGACATGGATCGACGGCAATGTCGCTCTGTTAGGAGATGCAGCCCACCCTATGTACCCGACCGGATCGAACGGCGCCAGCCAGGCCATCGTAGACGCCCGCGTCTTGGGCGCGACATTGATTGAACATGGGGTGACACAAGACGCACTCGCGGTCTACGACAAACAACTGTGCGGCCCCATATCCGAAGTGGTCCTGCGGAACCGCGGTGCCGGCCCCTTCGGTCTCCTTAACATGGTAGACGAGAAGTGCGGCGGTGCGTTTGACGACATCGACGATATTATACCGCCGGCGGAAAGGAATGAGTTCATGGCGGGATACAAAGCGGCGGCCGGATTTGCCATCGAAAAGCTTAATAGCTCACCGCCAACGATTGAAGCTGGTGCAAAGATACAGGATCTCCATTAGGCCCCCGGCCCCCTGCTGCGAAGGCGTTCCCGGAGGTTAAAGAAGCGGGACTGAGCGGTGTCTGAAAAGTTGCGCCATTTTCCCTCTTCGACGGAACAAGAGCGTAGCCGGAAACTCAAATAACGCGCTCGCCATACTTGGCGATAGCCTCTTCCGAAAGCGTCAGCCCAAGTCCGGGTGTATCGTTAAGGGTTAGCCACCCCTCCGCGAGGGTTGGTGGATTTTGAAACAATTCGGCCTGGAGCGGGTCACGCTCTGGGTTGGTGAAAGCCTCGACGAACCCGCCGGCCGGGGTGGAGGCGACAAGCTGGGCATGGATGAAGCAGTCGTGGTGCGGCGTGACCTCGACATGGTTGAGTTCACACAACGCCGCCATCTTCCTGCCCTCGGTGAAGCCCCC